>NZ_JBEOSD010000074.1:0-36555 GCF_040302735.1 Streptomyces sp. NPDC097619
CCGCGTGGTCGAACAGGGCACCCACGAGGAACTCGTCGCCCTCGGCGGCCGCTACGCCCGACTCTGGCGGGCCTGGCGCGAGGGCAGCTGACCCCTTCGCGGACCCCTTCCCGGATTCCTCCTCGGCCTTCTTCTTCGTGCCGCCCTCGGGCCCCAGTCCCACCAGGACGTCCCCGAAGGCGTAGGCCGCTCCCGCGGCGCCCCGCAGCACCTTGCCCACCACGTACGCGAGCTCCTCCACGGTGCTCCCCCTTGCTGTTCTCGCCGGTCCGGGCGCTCGCGCGCCCCGTGCTACTCCGTGACCGGGGCCACGGCCCGGACCGGTGCGGTCCGGAAGGTCAGCGCCGTGTAGACCAGACCGCCCGCCAGCCCCGACAGGACGAAGCTGGCGTCCACTCCTCCGGTGAGGGCCAGCAGGGGCCCCTCGTACAGCGGGGTGGACACGGCGGCCAGACCCACCAGCGCCCCGACCACCCAGGAGGCGGTGGCGCGCGCGTTCCATCCGGCGCTGTACCAGTAGACGCCGCCGCGGGCCCGACGGTTGAACACCTGGAGGGCGTCGGCGTCGTACACGCCCCCGGAGCGCGCGTACCCGATCAGGGTGACCACGGCCCAGGGGGTGCCGACGGCGGTCAGCAGCAGCACGAAGGAGGTCATCGCGGACTGGGCGTTCCAGCCGAACGAGCCCAGGAAGACGAAGGCGGTGGCCACGGCAGCGGCGACCAGGGTGGCGGTGGTCCGGGTGGCCCGCGGCACGATGGCGTCCAGGTCCAGGCCCATGGAATAGAGCATCAGCCCGGCGTTGCCCACCGACCCGGCGGCGGCCGCCACCAGCAGCGGCAGCAGGTACCAGCCGGGGGAGGCGGCGACCAGCGGGCCCGCGTAGTCCGTCCCGGCCCGGGCGGCCAGCGCCGTGAAGGTCCCGAAGAGCTGCGGCACCAGCAGTCCCGCGCCCAGACCCAGGCCGGTGGCCCACAGCACGGCGCGGGGGCGGTGGCGTCGCGGGGAGATGTAGCGGGTGTAGTCCCCGAGGAGGGTGATGAAGGCCACCGGTCCGCTCAGCCCGGCGGCGACGGCCGCCAGCGCCCAGGTGGGCCAGAAGGAGTCGAGCAGGTACGGGGTGTCCGGCGGGGCCGCGGTGGTGAAGTCCCCGGCGTACGCGACCACGCCCACGGCCAGCAGCAGCACCATCACCACGGCCAGCACCTTGCTCAGACGCAGCAGCAGGCGGTAGCCGAAGACCGCCCCGACCACGGTGCACGCGGCCAGACCCCCGTACATCAGGGCGCGGACGGCCCCCGAGTCCGGCAGCCCGGTGAGCCGGGAGAGCACCCCGGCCATGACGTCGCCGCCGATCCACAGGGTCAGGGCCGTGTAGCCGAGGGAGAGCAGCAGCCCCACCACCGAGCCGACGAGCCGGCCGCGGACGCCGAACTGCGCTCCGCTGGAGGTGGACAGGTTGGTGCCGGTGCGGAGGGAGACCAGGGCCAGCGGCGCGGTGAAGGCGACACCGGCCAGGGTGCCGGCGAGGATCGCGGTGACGGAGGGCCACAGACCCAGTCCGAAGGAGGGCGGCAACCAGCCGAAGACGATCACGCCGAGGCAGAGGTTGGAGCCGAGCAGGATCGCGACCAGGTCCCGCGGACCGCTGGTGCGTTCCTCCTCGGGGATGGTGTCGACTCCGCGCTGTTCGATCGGCATGGGGACTCCCGGCGGGGCTGAGGTGCGGGCGGCGCACGGCGTTCAGGGGCGACAGGTGTTTGAGCGCCATTCAATGTGACCCAGGGAAACCCCCCGGGTCAATCGTTCCGGACAAGGAAATCCAGAGTTAGAGTGATGTTCTAATGGATGGGCCACGGCCCCCCGCCCGTACCGCCTGTGAGGACCCCGCCATGAGCACCACCCCGCCCGCCCCCGCCGGGACCCCCGCCGTCGACGGCTTCCGGATGCCGCCCGAGTGGGCCCCCCATGAGCGCACCTGGATGGCCTGGCCCAGCCCGAACCCGACCTTCACCGACGAGGCCGAACTGACCGCCGCCCGCGAGGCCTGGGCCGCGGTGGCGCGTGCCGTACGCCGCTACGAGCCGGTCACCCTCGTCGTCCCGCCCGGCGGGACCGAGGGCGCCCGCGCCCTCGCCGGAGCGGGGGAGGGGCACCCGCTCACGATCGTGGAGCGCGAACTCGACGACGCCTGGATGCGCGACATCGGCCCCACCTTCGTCACCGACGGCCGGGGCGGCCTCGCCGCCGTCGACTGGACCTTCAACGGCTGGGGCGCCCAGGAATGGGCCCGCTGGGGCCACGACGAGAAGATCGCCCGCGCCGTCTCCGACCTCGCCGGCACCCGCACCTACAGCACCGCCCTGGTCAACGAGGGCGGGGCCATCCACGTCGACGGCGAGGGCACCGTCCTGCTCACCGACACCGTGCAGCTCGGCGAGGGCCGCAACCCCGGCTGGACCCGCGAACAGGTCGAAGCCGAGATCCACGCCCACCTCGGCACCACCAAGGCCATCTGGCTCCCCTACGGCCTCGCCGGGGACTACGGCACCTACGGCACCCAGGGCCACGTGGACATCGTCGCCGCCTTCGCCCGCCCCGGCGTGGTCATGGTCCACAGCCAGCCCGACCCCGCCCACCCCGACCACGAGCGCACCCGGACCATCGCCGCCCTGCTGCGCGCCGCCACCGACGCCCAGGGCCGCCGCCTGGAGGTCGTGGAGGTCCCCGCCCCCACCGTCCTGGAGGAGGACGGCGCATGGGTGGACTACTCCTACATCAACCACCTGCTCTGCAACGACGGCGTGGTGCTGTGCGCCTTCGACGACCCGCGCGACGAGGAGGCCGCCGAGATCTTCCGCGGTCTCTTCCCCGACCGCACCGTCACCCTCGTGGACGCACGTACGATCTTTGCCGGGGGTGGCGGCATCCACTGCATCACCCAGCAGCAGCCGCGGGTCTGACCGCGGCCGGCGCGACCGGAACTCCGGAACGCCCGGCAACCGTACGAAGAGGAGCACGGCCATGGCGGCAGGCGCGAAGGCCCGCAGGAACGCGCCCCCGCGCGAGGAGGTCCTCGCCGCCGCCATGGCCACCATCGCCGAACGCGGCCTGGACGGGCTCACCATGGCCGGTCTGGGCCGCGAGGTCGGCATGAGCAGCGGCCACCTCCTCTACTACTTCCGCAGCAAGGACGAACTCCTCCTCCAGACCCTGGAATGGAGCGAGGCCGCCCTCGGCGCCGAACGCGGCGCGCTGCTCTCCCGCCGCGCCCCGGTCCGCGACCGGCTCGCCGCCTACGTGGACCTCTACGTCCCCGAAGGCCCCCGCGACCCGCACTGGACCCTGTGGCTGGAGGTCTGGAACCGCTCCCAGAACGCCGGCCCCGCCGAACGCGACCGGCAGGCCGCCATCGAACACGCCTGGCACCGAGACCTCGTGGCCCTCCTCGCCGAGGGAACCTCCCGCGGGGAACTGCGCCCGGTGGACCCGGACCGCTTCGCCACCCGCGCCCGGGCCCTCCTCGACGGCTTCAGCATCCAACTGGCCGTGGGCCTGCCCGGCACCTCCCGGCAGGAGATCCTCGACCACGTCCGGGACTTCCTGGCCGAGGCGCTGACCACATAGCGAGACCGAATCCTGAGACGCCGGTCCCGTACCGCGAGCCGTATGGCAGACTGCGGACCGTGCATGCGTCCATCATGATTATGGGAAGCAGCGCGCCGGTCCGCAGTGACCGCTGAACCGCGGAAGAACCCCGCGGAGGCGGCCACCGTGCCCCAGACCCGCGCGCAGACCTCTCGCACCCGCGAGGGGTTTTTTCGTTTCCCGGCCCCATTCCTGCCGGGGGCCGGGGGCGCGGGATGATGGGGGCAAGTGGATCCCGGGCATCCGGACCACTCATCCGACAGGAGTCAGATCAGCATGACGACAGAGGTCATCGACGACAGTTTCCATGTCTTCGACACCACGCTGCGCGACGGCGCCCAGCGCGAAGGCATCAACCTCACGGTCGCGGACAAGCTGACGATCGCCCGTCACCTGGACGACTTCGGGGTCGGCTTCATCGAGGGCGGCTGGCCCGGCGCCAACCCCCGGGACACCGAGTTCTTCGCGCGCGCCCGCGCCGAGATCCGGTTCAAGAACGCCAAGCTCGTCGCCTTCGGCGCCACCCGCCGCGCGGGCGGCAAGGCCGCCGAGGACCCCCAGGTCCGGGCCCTCCTGGAATCCGGCGCCCCCGTCATCACCCTGGTGGCCAAGTCCCACGACCGGCACGTGGAACTCGCCCTGCGCACCACCCTCGAAGAGAACCTCGAAATGGTCCGGGACACCGTTGCCTACCTGCGCGAACAGGGCCGACGCGTGTTCGTGGACTGCGAGCACTTCTTCGACGGCTACCGCGCCAACTCCGAGTACGCCAAGTCCGTGGTCCGCACCGCCCACGAGGCCGGCGCCGACGTGGTCGTCCTCTGCGACACCAACGGCGGCATGCTCCCCGCGCAGATCTCCGCCGTGGTCGCCACCGTCCTCTCCGACACCGGCGCCCGGCTCGGCATCCACGCCCAGGACGACACCGGCTGCGCCGTCGCCAACACCCTGGCCGCCGTGGACGCCGGTGCCACCCACGTCCAGTGCACCGCCAACGGCTACGGCGAACGCGTCGGCAACGCCAACCTCTTCCCCGTGGTCGCCGCCCTGGAGATCAAGTACGGCCGCAAGGTGCTCCCCACGGGAGCCCTCGCCGAGATGACGCGGATCTCCCACGCCATCGCCGAGGTCGTCAACCTCACCCCCTCCACCCACCAGCCCTACGTGGGCGTCTCCGCCTTCGCCCACAAGGCCGGACTGCACGCCTCCGCCATCAAGGTCGACCCCGACCTCTACCAGCACATCGACCCCGAACGCGTCGGCAACACCATGCGCATGCTGGTCTCCGACATGGCCGGCCGCGCCTCCGTCGAGCTCAAGGGCAAGGAACTGGGGGTGGACCTCGGCGGGGACCGCGCCCTGATCTCCCGCGTGGTCGAGCGGGTCAAGGAGCGCGAACTCAAGGGCTACACCTACGAGGCCGCCGACGCCTCCTTCGAACTGCTGCTGCGCGCCGAGGCCGCCGGCCGGGCCCGCGGCTTCTTCCGCACCGAATCCTGGCGGGCCATCGCCGAGACCCGCCCCGACGGCACCCACGCCAACGAGGCCACGGTCAAGCTCTGGGCCCGCGGCGAGCGCATCGTGGCCACCGCCGAGGGCAACGGCCCCGTCAACGCCCTGGACCGGGCCCTGCGCTTCGCCCTGGAGCGCTTCTACCCGCAGCTGTCGAAGTTCGAGCTGGTGGACTACAAGGTCCGCATCCTCGAAGGCACCCACGGCACCGAATCCACCACCCGGGTCCTGGTCACCACCACCGACGGCAACCGCGAGTGGAACACCGTCGGCGTGGCGGGCAACGTCATCGCCGCCTCCTGGGAGGCCATCGTGGACGCCTTCACCTACGGCCTCCTCCACACCGGCGCGGAACCCACCGAATAGCCACCGAGCGACCCACCCGAGCAGCCGACCCGCGAGGCCCGCAGGCAGCACGCCCGATGCGGTGCGCTGGAGGGCCTTATGGGGCTCTTACCCGCGAAAGGGTGCATTCCGGTAGCGTCGTCGGTATGAGGACCAGGCTGATTCCCTTGCTGTCCGGCCTGCTGCTGGCCCTGTCGGCGACCGCCTTCGCGGCGGCGCCGCAGGCCGTCGCCGCCACCGGACCCGCCGCCGTGGCCGAGGCCTTCGAGAAGGGCCCCGTGTACGTGGACCCGGGCGCCTCCGCGCAGCTCTCCACGGCCCAGGCCGACGCCCTGGCGGAGAAGATCAGGAAGGCCGGGAAGCCGCTGTTCGTGGCCGTGCTGCCCGCCTCGGCCGAGTTCCCCGCCGACAGCGTGCTGCGCACGGTGCGGGCGCGGACCGGGGTCACCGGCCTGTACGCGATCCGGCTCGGCGAGGGCTTCGACGCCGGGGCCGACCGGGCCGTGATGCCGCCGAACGCCGTCCGGAACCTGACCGACGCCGTCAAGGCGGGCGGACCGGTGGACGCCGCCACACAGCTGGACAACTTCGTGGACCAGGCCCTGCCGCAGATGCGCGGCGGCGCCCCCGCCTCCTGGTCGGGCGGTGGGGCGGACGACGGGGTGCCGGTCGGCGGTCTGGTGGCGCTCGGGGCGCTGGCCGTGGCGGGCGGCGGCGGGGCCTACGCCCTGGTCCGGCGGAACCGCCGGCGCAAGGAGGAGGCCGAGCGGGCGGCCCTCGACAAGCTGCGGGTGGTCGTCGACGAGGACATCACGGCCTTCGGCGAGGAGCTGGAGCGGCTGGACTTCCATCCGGCCGAGCCCGGCGCCGACGAGGCGATGCGCGGGGACTACGAGCGGGCCCTGGACTCCTACGACCGGGCCAAGCAGATCATGGGCGGGGCCGCGCGGCCGGACGAGGTGCGCGGGGTGACCCAGGCCCTGGAGGACGGCCGCTTCGCGCTGGCGGTGCTGGCGGCCCGCCGGGAGGGGCGACCGCTGCCGGAACGGCGCGCGCCCTGCTTCTTCGACCCGCGGCACGGTCCGAGCACCGAGGACGCGCAATGGGCCCCGGAGGGCGGGGCCGCGCGGACGGTCCCGGTCTGCGAGGCGGACGCGGTGCGGCTGCGGGAGGGGCGGGACCCGGAGGTCCGCACGGTGGAGACCGAGCGCGGACCGCGGCCGTACTACGACGCGGGCCCGGCGTACGGGCCCTGGGCCGGCGGCTACTTCGGCGGCGGGATGCTGCCGGGCCTGCTGGTGGGCACGATGCTCGGTTCGATGATGGCCTCCCCGGCCTACGCCGCCGACGGGGGCGGCGGTTTCGAGGGCGGGGACTACTCCGGCTCCGATTTCGACGCCTCCGATTTCGGGGGCGGGGACTTCGGGGGCGGCGGGGACTTCGGCGGGGGCGGCGGATTCGACGGCGGGGGCGGCTTCTGAGGGCCGCCCCCGGTGTCCGACGCGCGGGGCCGGGGCCGTGTGGCCCCGGTTCTCAGCCCTGCTTGATGGCGGAGACGTCGAAGGTCAGCTTGACCTTGTCGCTGACCATGACGCCGCCGGTCTCGATGGCCGCGTTCCAGGTCAGGCCCCACTCGGAGCGCAGGATCTCGGTGCTGCCCTCGAAGCCGACGCGCTCGTTGCCGTAGACGTCCGTGGCGGAGCCGTTCAGCTCCAGGTCGATGGAGAGCGGCCGGGTGACGTCCTTGATGGTGAGGTCGCCGGTGATCCGGAAGGTGCTGCCGCCCAGCTGCCGGGCCTCGCGGGAGCGGAAGCTCATCAGCGGGAAGGTCTCGGCGTCGAAGAAGTCGCCGCCGCGCAGGTGGGCGTCGCGGTCGCCGATGCCGGTGTCCACGGAGGCGGTCCGCACGTCGATGACGGCGGTGGAGCGGGTGGGGTCGGTGCCGTCCAGCTCCAGCACACCCTCGAAGTCCCCGAAGGAGCCGCGGACGTTGGTCACCATCGCGTGCCGGACGGTGAAGCCGATGCTGCTGTGGGCCGGGTCCACGGTGTAGCGGCCGGTGAGGGCGGCGAGCGCCGGGTCCACGTCGAGGGTGGCGACGGAGCCGGTCGCGGTGGTCGTGTCGGCGGCGTCCTGACGGCTGCGGCGGGTGAAGATCCCCATGGTGTCCTCCTGGGTCGGGCGGCCGTGACCCCGGCCGGTAGTCGTTGAAGTTTCAACGAGAACGACACTAGACCCCTGTGGTTCAAGTTTCAACTTACTCGGGAGTTCGGCGCGAGTTTTGTCGAAGTTCGACAAAGGACCTCTGTCCCAACTGGCGGGTCACTTGCCCCTTGCCTTCCTTCTGTCCGCAGCGGACAGCGGAGAGGGCCGGAGACTGTACGGAAGTGACGGAGGGTTTTCCTTGGCGCTCTTCGTAAGGTCGGTACATGACCGTTGTGGATGAGACCCCCGGCGAGCCGACGGACGCTCGCGGCCGCGTGGCCGAGCTGCTGGCCCTGCGCGAGCAGGCCCGGCGCGGCCCCAGTGAGCGCGCCACCGAGGCCCAGCACGCCAAGGGCAAGCTCACCGCCCGCGAGCGCATCGAGCTCCTGCTCGACGCCGACTCCTTCCGCGAGGTCGAGCAGCTCCGCAGGCACCGGGCCACCGGCTTCGGCCTGGAGTCCCGCAAGCCCTACACCGACGGTGTCATCACGGGCTGGGGCACCGTCGAGGGCCGCACGGTCTTCGTCTACGCCCACGACTTCCGGATCTTCGGCGGCGCCCTCGGCGAGGCCCACGCCACCAAGATCCACAAGATCATGGACATGGCCATCGCGGCCGGTGCCCCGCTGGTCTCCCTCAACGACGGAGCCGGCGCCCGCATCCAGGAGGGCGTCTCCGCCCTCGCCGGATACGGCGGCATCTTCCAGCGCAACACCCGGGCCTCCGGAGTCATCCCGCAGATCTCGGTGATGCTCGGCCCCTGCGCCGGCGGCGCGGCCTACTCCCCGGCCCTGACCGACTTCGTGTTCATGGTCCGCGAGACCTCCCAGATGTTCATCACCGGACCCGACGTGGTCCGCGCGGTGACCGGCGAGGAGATCACCCAGAACGGCCTCGGCGGCGCCGACGTGCACGCCGAGACCTCCGGCGTCGCGCACTTCGCGTACGACGACGAGGAGACCTGCATCGCCGAGGTGCGGTACCTGATCTCCATGCTGCCGTCCAACAACCGCGAGAACCCCCCGGTCCACGAGTCCTCCGACCCCGCCGACCGGCGCTCGGACGTCCTCCTCGACCTGGTCCCCGCCGACGGCAACCGCCCGTACGACATGCACAAGGTCATCGAGGAGCTCGTCGACGACGGCGACGTCCTGGAGATCCACGAGCGCTGGGCCCGCAACATCATCTGCGCGCTCGCCCGCCTCGACGGCCAGGTCGTCGGCATCGTCGCCAACCAGCCCCAGTCGCTCGCCGGAGTCCTCGACATCGAGGCCTCCGAGAAGGCCGCGCGCTTCGTCCAGATGTGCGACGCCTTCAACATCCCGATCGTCACGCTGCTGGACGTCCCCGGCTTCCTGCCCGGCGTCGACCAGGAGCACGGCGGCATCATCCGCCACGGCGCCAAGCTCCTGTACGCCTACTGCAACGCCACCGTGCCCCGGATCTCCCTGATCCTGCGCAAGGCGTACGGCGGCGCGTACATCGTCATGGACTCCCAGTCCATCGGCGCCGACCTCACCTTCGCCTGGCCGACGAACGAGATCGCGGTCATGGGGGCCGAGGGCGCCGCCAACGTCATCTTCCGCAAGCAGATCGCCGAGGCCGAGGACCCCGAGGCCATGCGCACCCGCATGGTCAAGGAGTACAAGGCCGAGCTGATGCACCCCTACTACGCGGCCGAGCGCGGCCTCGTGGACGACGTGATCGACCCCGCGGAGACCCGCGAGGTCCTCATCAGCTCCCTCGCCATGCTCCGCAACAAGCACGCCGACCTCCCGTCCCGCAAGCACGGCAACCCGCCGCAGTAAGGAGACCAGCCACCCCATGAGCACTCCCGCTGACGCCCTGCTCCGAGTCGAGAAGGGCCACGCCGAGCCCGAGGAGCTCGCGGCCCTCACCGCGATCCTCCTCGCCCGCGCCGCCGCCGGCCCCGCCGCGCCCGAGGCCCGCAGCGCCCGCTCCCAGGCCGGCTGGCGCCGCCTGGAGCGCACCCCGGGCTTCCGCGCCCCGCACAGCTGGCAGGGCTGAGCCCCCGAGCGCCCCGCGCTCCGCAGCCGAGAGGCCCCGCACCCGATCAGGGGGCGGGGCCTCGGCCGTTCCCCGGCCAGGAGCCTCCCGGGGCGACCCCGGCACCCCGGCACGCCGAAGGCCCCGCACTCCGGAGAGTGCGGGGCCTTCGGGGCGTTCCGTCGCGGTGCGCGCGCCGCCTACCGCAGGCGCGCCATGAGCGCATGCTCCACGAGGGTGATGAGGGCGCTTTTGGCGTCGGCGCGGTGGCGTGCGTCGGTGGTGATGATGGGTGCGTCGGGGCCGATCTGGAGTGCTTCGCGGACTTCTTCGGGGGTGTAGGGCTGGTGTCCGTCGAAGCCGTTGAGGGCGATGACGAAGGGGAGGCCGCTGTTTTCGAAGTAGTCGACGGCGGGGAAGCAGTCGGCGAGGCGTCGGGTGTCGACGAGGACGACGGCGCCGATGGCGCCGCGGACGAGGTCGTCCCACATGAACCAGAAGCGGTCCTGTCCGGGGGTGCCGAAGAGGTAGAGGATGAGGTCCTGGTCGAGGGTGATGCGGCCGAAGTCCATGGCGACCGTGGTGGTCGTCTTGTCACCGGTGTGTGTGAGGTCGTCGATGCCGGCGGAGGCGCTGGTCATGACGGCTTCGGTGCGCAGCGGGTTGATCTCGGAGACGGCGCCGACGAACGTGGTCTTGCCCACGCCGAAGCCTCCGGCCACCACGATCTTCGCGGAGGTGGTGGAGCGGGGCGCCCCACCGACGGAACCTCCGTTAGAGCTTGCGAAGTCCACTGAGCACCCTTTCGAGCAGTGTCACGTCTGGCTGGCCGCCGGCCGACTCGTCGCCGCCGGGCTGGTGAATGGCGACGAGCCCGGCCTCGGCCAGGTCGGCCACGAGGATCCGGGCGACGCCCAGGGGGATGGAGAGGAGTGCGGAGATCTCCGCAACGGACTTGATCTCCTGGCACAGCCGGCAGATCCGCTGGTGCTCGGGCAACTGCCCTTGCAGACGGGCGGGATCCGCCGTGGTGCTGACCAGCGCCTCGATGGCGAGCTGGTAGCGGGGCCGGGTCCGGCCGCCGGTCATCGCGTAGGGCCGGACCAGCGGGTTGTGCGCCTTCGGAGCCGCCGGAGTCGCCCGCGGGGGCTGCGGCGGCGCCATATGGGGAGGCTGGGGCTGTCCATAGGGCTGTTGCATGTACGGATTCTGCTCCTGCGCGGGCTGCCGGGAGGGAGCGGAAGGGAAGCCGAAGCGGTTCTGGTCGTGCCCACCCGGCGGCTGCTGGGCGCCGCCATAAGGATGTCCTCCGGGTGTTGTCACGCTTCCTCCTCCGACTCCGAGAACGCAGTACTCCCTGTGGAACCGCGCCACCGCACCCTATGGTGCGATGACGCGAAACGCACTGCCTGTCTGCTGTTTGAGAACTAGTTGAGAAGACTTCCCTGCAGCTCGGCGCGCAGGTCCGGGGTGAGGACACTGCCCGCGCGGTCGACCAGGAGGGCCATCTCGTAGCCCACGAGGCCGATGTCGCACTCGGGGTGCGCCAGCACCGCCAGCGAGGAACCGTCGGAGATGGACATGAGGAAGAGGAAGCCGCGCTCCATCTCCACCACGGTCTGGTTGACGTGGCCGCCCTCGAAGATCCGAGAGGCCCCCGCGGTCAGCGAGGTCAGGCCGGAGGCCACGGCCGCCAGCTGGTCGGCACGGTCGCGCGGGAACCCGTCGGACATCGCCAGAAGGAGTCCGTCGGCGGAGACCACCACCGTGTGGGACACCCCGGGGGTGTTGTCCACGAAGTTGGTGATCAACCAGTTCAGGTTCTGCGCCGCCTGGCTCATCGGGCTCACACTAACGCTCCTGGTCATAGGTGTTACTTGACTGCTCTGTTCCCGCGCTGCGGCCCTGCTGCACTCCGCGCCGCAGGTTGCTCAACCTGCCGCGCACGTCCTCAGGGGCACGGGATACCTGCGGGCCGTCCGGGGCGGTGGACTCCGCGGTGCCCTCGACCAGGTTGGCCTTGGGAACCCGCCGGGGGAGACCGGAGGAGGTGACCCCGCCCGCCTTGGGCTCGCGGAGCTTTCCGGCCTGCTGCCAGCGCTCGTCGTTGCGCGCGCGCCAGCCGCTGTCGTCCGTCTCGTTCTCCTCGGAGCCCGAACGGGCCCCCTCGAAGAACGACTTGCGCTCCGGTTCCTGCTGGGCCGGCTGCCACTGCTGCTGGCTGCCGCGGCGCGGCAGACCCGCTCCGGTCAGCTCGTGACCGGTGTCGGCAGCGGCGTCCGGACGGTCGAAGCCTACGCGTTCCGGAGCGGGTTCGGGAGCGACCGGAGATTCCGATTCGTTCCCGTAACCCTGCTGGTAGTCGGCCTGGTACGTGTTGTCCTGCGGCCACTGTCCCTGCGGAGCCCCGGAGTTGTAACCGGCCTCGTACGACTGTCCGAGCTCGGCCGGGTCCTGGTAGGGCTGTTCCGGATAGCCGTAGCCCTGCTGCGGGTACGCCTCGTAGCCGCCCTCGGGCCGCTGCGCGTAGGCGCCGTCCTGCGCGGGGTACGCGCCCTGCTGGGGCTCGAATCCGGCGTTCTGAGGGTAGCCGTCCACCTCTTGGTAGTGGCCCTCCGCTTCCCGCTGGTAGGCCGGGTAGCCGTGCTCGGGCTGCGGCTCGGGGCGGAACTCCCGGGCGGGGCCGCCGTCCTGGCCGAACCCCTCCTGCGGGAAGCCCTGCTGCGGGCGCCCCTGCTCGTCCTGGCGCTGTTCGGCCTGCGCGCCGAGGGTGGCGCGGCGCTCCTCGCGGCCGAGGGAGCGGCCCACGGGGTCCTGACCGGCCTGGCCGGCGCCGCCCCCCTCGTAGCGCGAGTCGTCGAAGCCGAGTTCGGCGGCCGTCCGCATCGGGGTGCCCTCGAAGGACTGCTGCTGCGGGATCATCGAGGAGACGGTGAACTCGTCGTCCGGGATGCCCTCGCCGCCACCACCGTGGGTGATGTTCTCGGGGAGCATGACCAGCGAGGTGGTGCCCGCCGCCTCGCCCGAGGGGCGCAGCTGCACGCGGATGTTGTGCCGGTCGGACAGTCGGCCGACCACGAAGAGGCCCATGCGCTGCGAGATCGCGGCGTCCACGGTCGGCGGGTTGGCCAGCTTGTGGTTGATGTCCGCGAAGTCCTCGGCGGTGAGGCCGATGCCCTTGTCGTGGATCTCGACCATGACCCGGCCGTCGGGGAGGCGGGTGGCGGTGACGCGGACCTTGGTCTGCGGGGAGGAGAACGTGGTGGCGTTCTCCAGCAGCTCGGCGAGGAGGTGCACGAGGTCGGTGACGGCCTGGCCGTGGATCTCGGCCTCGGAGACGCCCGACAGCTCGATGCGCTCGTACTGCTCCACCTCGGAGGAGGCGGCGCGGAGCACGTCCACCAGGGGGACCGGCTGGTCCCAGCGGCGGCCCGGCTCCTCGCCCGCGAGGATGAGGAGGTTCTCGCCGTTGCGGCGCATGCGGGTGGCCAGGTGGTCCAGGCGGAAGAGGTTCTCCAGCTGGTCCGGGTCGGCCTCGTTGTTCTCCAGGTCGGTGATGAGGGTCAGCTGGCCCTCGATCAGCGACTGGTTGCGCATGGAGAGGTTCGTGAAGATCGCGTTGACGTTGCCCCGGAGCAGGGCCTGCTCGGCGGCGAGTCGGATCGCCTCGCGGTGCACCTGGTCGAAGGCGCGGGCCACCTCGCCGATCTCGTCCTGGGAGTCGATCGGGATCGGGACGACCCGGGTGTCCACCTTGCCGGGGTCGGTGCGGGAGAGCTGGTCGACGAGCGCGGGGAGCCGCTGCTCGGCGATGTCGAAGGCCGCGGTCCGCAGCCGGCGCATGGAGCGGCCCATCTGGCGGGCCATGAGGCCGGCGAGGACGAACGCGGCGAGCAGGGCCACGACCACGACGGCGCCGTTGACGATGGCGTCGTTGCGGGCCTCGTCGGCCACGTCCACGGCCTCCTGCACGGCCTTGGCGACGACGTCCTTCTCGATCTCGGCGTAGGCGTCGAACTTCGCGGTGGCGCCGGCCTGCCAGAAGGTGGGGTTGACGCCCTTGGCGAGCAGGTCCTTGGGGCTTTCGCCCCCGGCTATCGCCTCGGTCATACCCTCCAGGGCGGAGCCGTTGACCACGGGCGGGGCCACGAAGGGGGTCCCGGCCGCCTGGGCGTCGGCCTTGGCCTGGGCGAGCTTCTCCTCGCCCTCCTGGGTCTTCTGGGCGAAGACCTCCTTGAGCTTGTCGGTGTCGGCGTCGGTGCCGGCCGCGACGTACTCGGCGAGGGCGATCTCCTCCATGTAGGCGTAGGAGGAGAAGGCGATCAGCTGACCGGCCTTGATCTCCGGGTCCTTGCTGGGGCGGACCAGCAGGTGGGTGCCGATGGACCGCTGGAGCGAACCGGCGGCCTTGGCCAGCTGGATCGAGTAGACCATGCGGCCGTAGGAGGTGATGTTGGAGGTGCCGAGGCCCAGTTCGTTGGAGAACTGCATGAGGTTGTGCTGCACCAGCACGTAGCCCTCTTCGGTGGCCACCGGGCCGCCCATGTTCCGGGCCGGGTTCTTCTTGGGGGTCTCCGCCTTGGTGAGGTAGGCGCTCTGGCGGATGGCGTCGAGCTTGGGCTCTTCGCGCTTGAAGAGGTCCAGGCGGTGCTCCAGGCCCTGCTTCCGCGGCATGTCCTGGACGGCCGTGGCGAAGTTGGCGCGGGCCTGGTCGGTGGCGGCACGGGCCTCCGAGACGACCTGGCTGTCCCGTTCGCCCTTCAGCAGGGGCTCGGCGGAGAGGTCGCGCTCGTTGAGGAGGGCTTGGCTGTACTCCGAGGCCGCCTGGACGATGCGGGCGGTCTTCTCGGCGTCCTTGGCCTCTTCCCAGGTGTCGATGGAGCCCTTCACCTGGAAGCCGCCCATGACCAGACCGACCAGGGCGGGCACGAGGAGGATCGCGTTCAGACGGGTGGGCACGCGCCAGTTGCGCGGGGCGAAGCGGCTCTGGCTGCCCTTGCCGCCGGGCAGGTCCGAGGACCCTCCGGACGACGGCACCGCGCGCTCCGGCGGGGTGAAGTTGCCCCGGGCGGCACCGTCCGGATGGACAGCCTCCGCGGGGCTCTCGTTGCTTCGCCTCACTCGACCAACAACCTCTCGGCGGTGCTACTAGCTAGTTCATTGAATTGCAGCATGGGCAACGTCCGTGTTCCAAACAGTTGAATCCGGCCATTCCCAGGGCCTTATGCCCCGCATAAAACGGACATAAAGAACGAGCTGCGGCAAAAATCGGCGCCTTCGTGCGCACAGCGACACCGATCGGCTGCGTGGGGTGTCCGCCTCCCCCCAATTCTCTGTCGAAACGTTATGAACGGGGGGCGGGCCGTGTCAGAAGACACAGCCCGCCCCCGCATTCGATGCCCTCCACGGCCCGGCACCCTACTTCAGGCGCGCCATCAGGGCGTGTTCGACGAGGGTGATGAGGGCGCTTTTGGCGTCGGCGCGGTGGCGTGCGTCGGTGGTGATGATGGGTGCGTCGGGGCCGATCTGGAGTGCTTCGCGGACTTCTTCGGGGGTGTAGGGCTGGTGTCCGTCGAAGCCGTTGAGGGCGATGACGAAGGGGAGGCCGCTGTTTTCGAAGTAGTCGACGGCGGGGAAGCAGTCGGCGAGGCGTCGGGTGTCGACGAGGACGACGGCGCCGATGGCGCCGCGGACGAGGTCGTCCCACCTGAACCACAATCGGTCCTGTCCGGGGGTGCCGAAGAGGGAGTGGCTGGGGTCCGGGTCGAGGGTGATGCGGCCGAAGTCCATGGCGACCGTGGTGGTCGTCTTGTCACCGGTGTGGGTGAGGTCGTCGATGCCGGCGGAGGCGCTGGTCATGACGGCTTCGGTGCGCAGCGGGTTGATCTCGGAGACGGCGCCGACGAACGTGGTCTTGCCCACGCCGAAGCCTCCGGCCACCACGATCTTCGCGGAGGTGGTGGAGCGGGGCGCCCCACCGACGGAACCTCCGTTAGAGCTTGCGAAGTCCACTGAGCACCCTTTCCAGGAGCGTTACGTCCGGCGTTCCGCCGGTCTCGCCGTTGCCCGGCTGGTGGATGGCCACCATCCCGGCCTCGGCCAGGTCGGCCACGAGGATCCGGGCGACGCCCAGGGGCATCTGCAGCAGCGCGGAAACCTCCGCGACCGACTTCACCTCGCGGCAGAGCGTGCAGATGCGCTGGTGCTCGGGCAGCAGCGTCGACAGGTGCACCGGGTCTGCGGTGGTGCTGACCAGCGCCTCGATGGCGAGCTGGTAGCGGGGCCGGGTCCGGCCGCCGGTCATCGCGTAGGGACGTACCAGCGGCTGGTCGCCTTCCGCGTACGAGTCTCCGTACGCATCGGGAAAGGCGGGGGGCGGGGTCATTGATCCTCCGGGCTGGACAGCAGTGGTCAGCCTGCCGTCGTACGGGGCCGGTGGGGGGACGGGGGTACGGCCTGACGGTGGTACTGGATTTCCGGGTACGCCCCGGTCCCCCGGCCGGGAGTACCGCCCGGCCGGAGGAATGGCGGTCTAGGTGAGCAGGCTGCCCTGGAGCTCGGCGCGCAGGTCCGGGGTGAGGACGCTGCCCGCGCGGTCGACCAGAAGGGCCATCTCGTAGCCCACGAGGCCGATGTCGCACTCGGGGTGGGCCAGCACGGCGAGGGAGGAGCCGTCGGAGATGGACATGAGGAAGAGGAAGCCGCGCTCCATCTCCACCACGGTCTGGTTGACGTGGCCGCCCTCGAAGATCCGGGAGGCGCCCGCGGTCAGCGAGGTCAGCCCGGAGGCTACGGCCGCCAGCTGGTCGGCACGGTCCCGGGGGAAGCCCTCGGACATCGCCAGAAGGAGGCCGTCGGCGGAGACCACCACCGTGTGGGACACCCCGGGGGTGTTGTCCACGAAGTTGGTGATCAGCCAGTTCAGGTTCTGTGCCGCCTGGCTCATGGAACTCAACTAACGCTCCTGCTGGTGAGTGGGGCCGGTGCGGAAACTCCCGGTGGCCGGGCCGTTGGTGCCCGCCTGGCGACCCTGCTGGATACCGCGGCGGAGATTGGTGAGGCGGCCGCGCACGTCGTCCGGCGCGCGCGAGACCTGGGGTCCGGACTGGAGGTCCGACTGCTGCTGGGCGGTCCCCGCGACCAGGTTGGCGCGCGGTACCCGGCGGGGCAGGCCCGAGGTGGTGACCCCGCCGGCGGCGGGCTGCCGGACCCGTTCGGCCTGCTTCATCAGCTCGTCGTTGGGGGAGCTGCGCCAGCTGACCGTGGGGGTCGCGCCGGTGGCCGTCAGGGCGTCGGCGGCCCGCTCCTGCCCCCGCTGGGGGAGCGGCTGCTGCGGCTGCGCGACCGGGATCGGCTGCGTCTGCTGCGGCGGCTGGTAGGCGGGGGCCGGCTGCTGGAACTGCTGGGGGGCGGCCGGACCCTGCGGGCCGGCCTCCGGGCGGTACCAGTTCGACTCGAGGTTGTCGAAGAGCGGGGTACGGGCGTCCGTCTGCCCGCCCGGAGCCGGCGGCAGCGCCTCCGGCTGGTGGGCCTGCGGCAGCTGCGGGGCCTCGGCACGGGGCGCGGGCACCGCCGGGAACTGCCCGGTCTGCTGCGGGGCCGGGGCGTACGGGGCACCGCCCTGCGGGGCGAAACCACCCACGCCGGGACCGCCCACGCCGGGACCGCCGGGGCGCGGGGCCTCGAAGCCGGGGGCCTCGTACCGGGCCGGGGCGGCCGGCTCGGCGAAGCCGGGCCGCTGCTCGGCCGGGGGCTGCACCGCCGGGAAGGCGGGACGCTCGAACTGGCCGGTGGTGGAGCCGGAGTGGGGCTGCTGCTCCAGGCCCGGGCGGGCGAACTGCCCCGTGCGGGACGGGTCCACGGGCAGCCCCGGGCGCTCGAAGCGACCGGTCTGCGCCGGGTCCACGGGACCGCGAACGTCGGGGCGCTCGAACTGCCCGGTGGTGGAGTTCACCCCGGCCGGCGGCGGGCCGTCGAAGTCGGGGCGGGCGAACTCGGCGGTGGAGCCGGGGCCCTGGAGCTCGTCGTGGCCGCGGGGGGTCTCGGGAGCGTGCGGGGCCTGACCGGTGCCCCAGGCCACGGGCTGCCGGTCACCGGCGCCGGGCAGTTCGGCCCGCTCGCCGCCGCGCGGGGGCAGCTGCGGCCGGTTCTCGCCGGGGCGACCGGCGGCGTCGGCGCGGATCGGGGCCGGAGCGGGCGCGGGGGCCTGCGGGGCCGGGGCCTGCGGACGCTCGAAGGAGTTGCCCTGCGGGAAACCGGCGCCGGGCTGACCCGGCTGACCGGGCTGCGGCTGACCGGGGCCGGTCGGACGGGGGCCACCCTGCGGACCGCGCGGGGCCATCGGGGCACCGGCGCCGAAGGCGTTCTGACCCTGCGGGCCCTGGCCCGGGCCCTGCGGCGGCCGCTGGCCGTCGCGGCCGGGCAGCGCGCCGCGCTGCTGGCCCGCACCGGCCATGGCGGGCCGCTGCGGTCCGCCCGCGACGCGTCCGGCGCCGCCACCCTGCGGCGCACCGGCCGGGCGGCCGCCGCCCTGGGCGCCGGGGCCCTGCTGACCGGAACCGGGGGCGCCGGGAGCCTGGCCGGGCTTCTTGCCGCCCTGGGCCACGTCCACGGGCAGCATGACGAGCGCGGTGGTGCCGCCGGAGTCGGAGGGGCGCAGCTGGATCCGGATGCCGTGTCGCAGGGACAGGCGGCCGACCACGAACAGGCCCATGCGGCGGGAGACGGAGACGTCCACGGTCGGCGGGGAGGCCAGCCGCTCGTTGATCGCCGCCAGGTCCTCGGGGGAGAGGCCGATGCCGGTGTCGTGGATCTCGACGAGCACGCGGCCGTCGGGCAGGGCGTGACCGGTGACCTTGACCTTGGTCTGCGGGGAGGAGAACGAGGTGGCGTTCTCCAGCAGCTCGGCGAGGAGGTGCACGAGGTCGTTGACCACGCGGCCGGCGACCTCGGTGCCGGGCACCGAGGCGAGTTCGATGCGCTCGTACTGCTCCACCTCGGAGGCGGCGGCGCGGAGCACGTCGACCAGCGGGACCGGGCGGGTCCAACGGCGGCCCGGCTCCTCGCCCGCGAGGACGAGGAGGTTTTCGCCGTTACGGCGCATGCGGGTCGCGAGGTGGTCGAGCTTGAAGAGGGAGGACAGCTGGTCCGGGTCGGCCTCGCGGGACTCGAGCTCGGAGATGAGCGAGAGCTGGCGCTGGATGAGGCCCTGGGAACGCCGCGAGAGGTTGGTGAACATCGCGTTGACGTTGCCCCGGAGGAGGGCCTGCTCGGCGGCGAGGCGGACGGCCTCGCGGTGCACGTCGTCGAAGGCCGCGGCCACCTGGCCGATCTCGTCCCGGGAGTGCACGCCGACGGACTCCACGGAGGTGTCCACGTCCTGCGGGTCGGACTCGGAGAGCTGCTTGACGAGCTCGGGCAGCCGGTCCTGGGCGACCCGGGTGGCGGTGTCCTGGAGCCGCTTCAGCGAGCGGATCATGGACCGGGCCACCACGAAGGCGCCGACGAGGGAGACGCCGAGCACGAGGAGGATGAGCGCACCGTTGATGATGGCGTCGCGCTGGGCCTCGTTCTTGAGGTAGCGCGCCTCCTGCTCCATGTCCTCCAGGAGCGAGAGCTCGATCTTCTTCATCGCCGCGATCTTGACGTCGTCCTGGTCGTACCAGTCCATCCAGGAGCGGTTCTTCTCCTTGGCGAACTGGCCCTGGGTGCCCAGGATGCGGCGGGCGTAGTGCTCGGCGCTGGAGATCTCGGCGTGGCCGTCGTTCAGCGTCTCGGTGAGCTCCTCGGCCTTGCCCTGGTAGACGAGGTCGAAGGTCTTGCGGGACTGCCCCTCGCTCTTGAGGGCGGCGAGGGCGTACAGCCGGTCGTTCTCGTCGAGGGCGCCGGGCTTGGTGTTCGACTCCGGCAGGGCGGCCGCGATGACGGCGCGCTGGATGGAGGCGTACTCCTTGGCGGCCGAGAAGGCGGCCAGGGCGCGGGTCCGCTTGATCATCTCCGGGCTGGAGGTGGCCTGGGCCATGTCCTGGGAGAGGCTGAGCAGCGAGAGGATCAGCTGGTTGTACTCGGACACGGTCTGCTGGGAGCCGTGCTTGTACGCGTTCTTGCGGATGTCCTCGATGGTCATCAGCTGCTGGCTGATCTGGAGGACGTTGGACCGGATCGACTGGAGGGTCTCGTCGTTCTGGTCCTGCTCGTCGATGTTCTGCGTGGCGTCGACGAAGGCGGTGGCCGTCTGGTCCGTGTTGTCGCGGATGCCCTTGATCAGGGTGTTCTGCTTGTCCGGGTTGTTGCGCAGCGGACCGGCCGACTTGTCGCGCTCCTCCTGGAGCGCGGAGGCCAGCGCGGTGGCCTGCTTGGTCATCGTGGTCAGCAGCTGCATGTGCTCCAGCTGCTGGATCTCGTTGAGGGACTCGTTGATACGGAATCCGCCCAGCGAGGTGGCCGCGACCACGGGGAGGGCCAGCAGCGAGACCAGGCGGGTGCTGATGCGCCAGTTCTGGAGGGCGAGCCGGGAACCGGAGCCGGGGTGCGGGGCGGGGCCGGATATCGCGGAGCCGTCGCCGAGCGGTGACTGCGGGGCCAGGGGGGAGACGGCTGCCTTGCCCGTCTGGCCGTCCTTGCCCTTGGCGCCCTTCCCGGGCTTGGGGGTGCGGGCCTTGCCCTTGCCCCGCGCCTTGCCGGGCGCGCCGGAGTCGCCGCCCGCGGGCCCGTGGTCCGGGGCGTGCTGGGGTGAGGAGCCACGGTCGTTCCCGCCGCGCGGCCCCTGTTCCGCCGCAGCATCCCCGAGGCCCTGGGGGGCCTGGGGAGACCCCATGCCGTCCTTCTTGAAACGTCCCTGCACTAGCGTCGCAACCTCTGGACCAGGCGTCCCTCCGGCAGACCGGCGGGACGGTGTCGAGTCGTGGGGCACTAACGAGCCCCATGGCGGTCGTCGGTGACCGGCGCTTCTCCCCTTCCACGACCGCCGCTTCGGCGCCGCGTTGCGCCCTCTGCGCGCCGGATGAATCGCGCGGCGGTCCCCGGAATTCCAGCACAGTGCCCGATCTCCAACAAGGTGCGGGACCCCGTCCCCGTGATCCGTGACCCCTCGTGACCGGCTCATGACGGCATGTGGAAGCGGTTCCCGGAGAAATCGGACTTACCTTTATGAATCGCTTATCGACCCCGGGTGTCCCAGTCGCCATGATCAGGAGCGGAATAAAGCATTCAGTGGCGTAATGTCCGTTTGGTCAGGGCTGGGTGACATGCCGTTATGTCCGTAATGCCTGGTCATGGGTGAGCAAACTCACATGGCCGGAAGAGTGACTTCTTCATGTCGGCCCCGGGGCGGATGTTTAGCCTGGCCCTTTACATGCATGGCGCATCCGACAAACGGAGGCGCCGCCACCCCCGGCACCCGCCAGTGGTGCCCGTCACCGACAGGGCATTCGAGACCGCGATGAAGACGACGATGACCTCCCGCAACATGGCCAACCCGCGCCGCACCACCCTCGCGCACCTCAAGGACGCCGCGCAGGTGCAGGCGGTCACGGCGCAGGAGTACGCCGTCGAGCTGCCCGCGATGACCGCGAACCCGCGCCGCACCATCCTCATGAAGGCCCCGGTCGTCATCGTCGCCGAGTAGTCCCCGCGGGGCCGCACGACCGCGGCCGCGCCGCCGTCGCGGGCGTGCCGGGGCTCCCGGCGCGCCACGCCGGGGCGCCGGGGCGTCCGGCCCGCCGCGTTAGCCTGGAGCGCAGACTCCAGCCAGCGTAAACAGAGGGGCAGACGCAACACGTGCGCATCGCCAGATTCTCGATCGACGGCAATGTCGCCTTCGGTGCAGTGGAGGGCGGCACCGCCCCCGGCGACGAAGCGGACCTGGTCCTCGACATCATCAAGGGCATCCCCTTCGCGGACTTCGAGCTCTCCGGCACGAAGGTCCCGCTCTCCAAGGTGCGCCTCCTCCCGCCCGTGCTCCCCAACAAGGTCGTGGCCATCGGCCGCAACTACGCGGAGCACGCCAAGGAGCTGGGCAACGAGGTCCCCGAGACCCCCATCACCTTCTTCAAGCCCTCCACCTCCGTGGTCGGCCCCGGCGACCCGATCGCCTACCCCTCCTTCTCCCAGGAGCTCCACCACGAGGCCGAGCTGGCCGTCGTGATCGGCCGCATGTGCCGCGAGGTCCCCCGCGAGCGGGTCAAGGACGTCATCCTCGGCTTCACCTGCGCCAACGACGTCACCGCCCGCGACGTGCAGCAGCGCGAGAAGCAATGGGCCCGCGCCAAGGGCTTCGACAGCTCCTGCCCCCTCGGCCCCTGGATCGAGACGGACCTCGACCCGGCCCGCGTCGCCGACGGCCTGGCCGTCCAGTGCACCGTGAACGGGCAACAGCGCCAGCTCGGCAGCACCAGCGACATGATCCGCTCCGTCGAGGACCTCATCGTCCACATCACCGAGGCCATGACGCTGCTCCCGGGCGACGTCGTCCTCACGGGGACCCCGGCCGGAGTCGGCCCCCTCAACGTCGGCGACGAGGTCGCCGTCACCATCGAAGGCATCGGCACTCTCACCAACAAGGTGATCAAGCGTGGCTAGCGCATCTCCCGTACGCGTACGGTTCTGTCCCTCGCCGACCGGCAACCCCCACGTGGGCCTGGTCCGCACCGCCCTCTTCAACTGGGCCTTCGCCCGGCACAACGGCGGCACGTTCGTCTTCCGCATCGAGGACACCGACGCGGCCCGCGACTCCGAGGAGTCGTACGGCCAGCTCCTCGACTCCCTCAAGTGGCTCGGCTTCACCTGGGACGAGGGCCCCGAGGTCGGCGGCCCGCACGCCCCGTACCGCCAGTCCGAGCGCATGGACCTCTACGCGGACGTGGCCCGCAAGCTGCTGGACGGCGGCTACGCCTACCGCTGCTACTGCACCACCGAGGAGCTCGACGCCCGCCGCGAGCTGGCCCGCAGCGAGGGCCGCCCCTCCGGCTACGACGGCCAGTGCCGCACCGTGACCGAGGAGCAGAAGGCCGCCTACGAGGCCGAGGGTCGGACCCCGATCGTCCGCTTCCGGATGCCCGACGAGCCGATCACCTTCACCGACGTGGTCCGCGGCGAGCTCACCTTCACCCCCGAGAACGTGCCCGACTACGGCATCCTCCGGGCCAACGGCGCCCCGCTCTACACCCTGGTCAACCCGGTGGACGACGCGCTGATGGAGATCACGCACGTGCTCCGCGGCGAGGACCTGCTCTCCTCCACCCCGCGCCAGATCGCCCTGTACAAGGCGCTGATCGAGCTGGGCGTGGCCAAGGAGATCCCCGTCTTCGGCCACCTGCCGTACGTGATGGGCGAGGGCAACAAGAAGCTGTCCAAGCGCGACCCGCAGGCCTCGCTGAACCTCTACCGCGAGCGCGGGTTCCTCCCCGAGGGCCTGCTGAACTACCTCTCGCTCCTCGGCTGGTCCTTCTCCGCCGACCAGGACCTCTTCACCATCGAGGAGATGGTGGAGAAGTTCGACATCGCGGACGTCAACGCCAACCCGGCCCGCTTCGACCTCAAGAAGGCCGAGTCGATCAACGCCGAGCACATCCGGCGGCTGGACCCGAAGGACTTCGCGGACGCCTGCGCCCCCTGGCTGCGGGCCCCGCACGCCCCCTGGGCCCCGGAGGACTTCGACGCGGCGGCCTGGGAGGCCATCGCCCCGCACGCCCAGACCCGCCTGACCGTCCTCTCGGACATCACGGCCAACGTGGACTTCCTCTTCCTCCCGGAGCCCGTCTCCGACGAGGCCTCGTGGGAGAAGGCCATGAAGGGCGACCCGGCGGCCCTGCTGACCACCGCCCGCGAGAAGCTCGCCGACGCCGACTGGTCGGACCCGGAGTCCCTCAAGCAGGCCGTGCTGACCGCGGGCGAGGCCCACGGCCTCAAGCTCGGCAAGGCGCAGGCGCCGGTCCGCGTGGCCGTCACCGGCCGCACCGTGGGCCTGCCGCTGTTCGAGTCCCTGGAGGTCCTCGGCAAGGACCGGACCCTCGCGCGCGTCGACGCCGCCCTGGCGAAGCTCGCGGGCTGATCCGCCCCGCCGTGCCCACGGGCCCGGCAGCACCCGGAAAACCGGGAGCTGCCGGGCCCGTGGCGTTGTAGCGTCGGCCCCATGCCGATCCGCGCCGTGCTCTGGGACCTGGACGACACCCTCTTCGACTACACGGGGGCCGACACCGCCGGGCTGGCCCGGCTGCTGACCGAGGAGGGCATCGGAGCCCGGTACGGGACGCCCGCCGAGGCCCTGGAGAGCTGGCGGCTGGCCACGGCCCGGCACTGGGCCCGCTTCGAGGCGGGCGAGGTCGACTTCCCCGGCCAGCGGCGCGACCGGGTCCGCGACTTCCTCGCACGGCCCGCCCTGACCGACCCGGCCGCCGAGGAGTGGTTCGCCCGCTACCTGGCCCACTACCGGGCCGCCTGGGCGCTCTTCCCGGACGCCCTGCCCGCCCTGGACGGCCTCTCCGCCGGCTACCGGCACGCGGTCCTGTCCAACTCCAGCCTGACCGTCCAGGAGGGCAAGCTGCGCCGTCTCGGCATCCGGGACCGCTTCGAGGCCCTGCTGTGCGCCGCCGAGCTCGGGGTGAGCAAACCGGAGGCGGCTGCCTTCCTCGCAGGCTGCGAGGCCCTGGGCCTGCCCCCGGAGGAGGTGGCCTACGTCGGGGACCAGCCGGAGACCGACGCCCGGGGCGCCCGGGACGCCGGTCTGCTGGCCGTGTGGCTGGACCGCACCGGCGCCGCGGAGCCCGTCCCCGCGGGCGCCCACCGGATCACGGGCCTCGCGGAGCTGCCCGGGGTGCTGGGCCTGGATACCCGTTTTGGAGCACGGTCAGACATCCGGTAATGTTCTTTCTGCGCCGCCGGAGCGGGCCGAAAGGCCGGAAGCCACGGAGGCGCCACCCGAATGAAGTCCCCGCAAGGGATTGAGTTTTGGTGGGGTATGGTGTAATTGGCAGCACGAGTGATTCTGGTTCACTTAGTCTAGGTTCGAGTCCTGGTACCCCAGCGCAGTGCGCATGCAGTGCTTGCCCCCGTTGTGTAGCGGCCTAGCACGCCGCCCTCTCAAGGCGGTAGCGCCGGTTCGAATCCGGTCGGGGGTACAGATCCTTCCCGCGAGGTCTCCTGGGTAGCTCCCGGACGCCTCGATGCAGGATCGCTAGGGCCCCCGTTGTGTAGCGGCCTAGCACGCCGCCCTCTCAAGGCGGTAGCGCCGGTTCGAATCCGGTCGGGGGTACTGGTCTAAACCACCATGGGCTATGGTGTAATTGGCAGCACGAGTGATTCTGGTTCATTTAGTCTAGGTTCGAGTCCTGGTAGCCCAGCGCAGTTGAGCAGGTGAACTGCACGCGTCCTTCGGGTCGCGACAAGCAAGCCCCCGTTGTGTAGCGGCCTAGCACGCCGCCCTCTCAAGGCGGTAGCGCCGGTTCGAATCCGGTCGGGGGTACGCACCGAGAAGGCCCTTCGTGATCATCACGAAGGGCCTTCTCGCATGTCCGGGACGGGGAGCGGCGCCCGCTGGGGGAGCGGGCCGCGGGCGTGGGAAGGCCCGGGGTGCCCGTCCGGACGGTTGCGGCGTCGCGGGCACCCCGGGCCGGGAACGGTCGGGGGGAGTGGGGAAAGGGAAGTAAGGGCAGAAGGGGGCGGAGGCGCGGAGCGGGTCCGGTCAGCCGCCGGCCCGGCGCAGGGCCTCGGTGAGGCGCGCGGCCGCGTCGATGACCGCCTGGGCGTGCATCCGGCCCGGGTGGCGGGTCAGCCGCTCGATCGGCCCGGAGACCGACACGGCGGCCACCACGCGGTTCGAGGGGCCCCGCACGGGGGCCGAGACGGAGGCCACGCCCGGCTCCCGCTCGCCGATCGACTGGGCCCAGCCCCGGCGCCGTACGCCGGACAGGGCCGTGGCCGTGAACCGCGCGCCCTGCAGGCCCCGGTGGAGCCGCTCGGGCTCCTCCCAGGCCATCAGGATCTGCGCGGCCGAACCGGCCTTCATCGGGAGCGTGGAGCCCACCGGGACGGTGTCCCGCAGGCCCGACAGCCGCTCCGCGGCCGCCACGCAGATCCGCATGTCGCCCTGCCGGCGGTAGAGCTGCGCGCTCTCCCCGGTGACGTCGCGGAGGTGGGTGAGTACCGGTCCCGCCGTGGCCAGCAGCCGGTCCTCGCCCGCGGCCGCGGCGAGTTCCGCCAGCCGCGGGCCGAGGATGAACCGGCCCTGCATGTCCCTCGCCACCATCCGGTGGTGTTCCAGTGCCACGGCCAGCCTGTGTGCCGTGGGTCGTGCGAGCCCTGTCGCCGCGACCAGCCCGGCGAGGGTGGCCGGACCGGACTCCAGAGCGCTCAGTACCAGAGCTGCCTTGTCGAGAACGCCGACGCCGCTAGAGTTGTCCATGCAACGATATTCACGTCTCACACTGTGAAACGCAAGTTCAATTTTTCCAAGAACCCGACAGTCTGTATGTGCGGGCCCACGAACCACTGGGTTCGGGATCTCTAGGAGCGCCGGGCTGACGGCCGGCCGGAGGGAAAGCGATGGGTAGGACACTCGCGGAGAAGGTCTGGGACGACCACGTCGTCCGGCGCGCCGAGGGCGAGCCCGACCTCCTCTTCATCGATCTGCACCTGCTGCACGAGGTGACCAGCCCCCAGGCCTTCGAGGGCCTCCGGCAGGCCGGCCGCAAGGTCCGGCGCCTGGACCTCACCATCGCGACCGAGGACCACAACACCCCCACCCTCGACATCGACAAGCCCATCGCGGACCCGGTCTCCCGGGCCCAGCTGGAGACCCTGCGCAAGAACTGCGCCGAGTTCGGCGTCCGCCTGCACCCCCTGGGCGACGTCGAGCAGGGCGTCGTCCACGTGGTGGGACCGCAGCTGGGACTGACCCAGCCCGGCACCACCGTGGTCTGCGGCGACTCCCACACCTCCACCCACGGTGCCTTCGGCGCCCTGGCCTTCGGCATCGGCACCAGCCAGGTGGAGCACGTGCTGGCCACCCAGACCCTGCCGATGGCCCGCCCCCGGACGATGGCCATCACCATCACGGGCGAGCTGGCCGAGGGCGTCACCGCCAAGGACCTGATCCTCGCCATCATCGCGCGGATCGGCACCGGCGGCGGCCAGGGCTACGTCCTGGAGTACCGGGGCGAGGCCATCGAGAAGCTGTCGATGGAAGCCCGCATGACCATCTGCAACATGTCCATCGAGGCCGGTGCCCGCGCGGGCATGATCGCCCCCGACCGGACCACCTTCGAGTACCTCCGGGGCCGCGACCACGCTCCGGAGGGCGCCGACTGGGACGCCGCGGTGGCCTACTGGGAGACCCTGCGCACCGACGACGACGCGGTCTTCGACGCGGAGGTCGTCATCGACGGCGCCTCCCTGGCCCCCTTCGTCACCTGGGGCACCAACCCCGGTCAGGGTGCCCCGCTCTCCGCGAACGTCCCCGATCCCGCTTCGTACGAAGACGCTTCGGAGCGCCTGGCGGCGGAAAAGGCCCTGGAGTACATGGGGTTGACCGCCGGCCAGCCGCTGCGGGACATCGCGGTGGACACCGTCTTCGTCGGCTCCTGCACCAACGGGCGCATCGAGGACCTGCGCGCGGTGGCCGAGGTCATCGGGGGCCGCAAAGTCGCCGACGGCGTGCGGATGCTGGTCGTTCCCGGGTCCGTCCGGGTGGCCCTCCAGGCCGTGGAGGAGGGCCTGGACAAGGTCTTCACCGAGGCCGGGGCCGAATGGCGGCACGCGGGCTGTTCGATGTGCCTGGGCATGAACCCCGACCAACTGGCCCCCGGCGAGCGTTCGGCGTCCACCTCCAACCGCAACTTCGAGGGCCGGCAGGGCAAGGGGGGACGCACCCACCTGGTGTCCCCGCCGGTGGCCGCGGCCACCGCGGTCCTCGGCCGGCTGGCCTCGCCCGCCGACCTGTCCGATGCCCCCGCCCCCGCCACCGCCGGAGTCTGAACAGCCATGGAAGCCTTCACCACCCACACCGGACCGGCCGTCCCGCTGCGCCGTTCGAACGTGGACACCGACCAGATCATCCCGGCGCACTGGCTGAAGAAGATCACCCGGGACGGATTCGAGGACGGCCTGTTCGAGGCCTGGCGCAAGGACTCCGAGTTCGTGCTGAACCGGCCCGAGCGGCAGGGCGCCACCGTCCTGGTCGCCGGTCCCGACTTCGGCACCGGATCCTCCCGCGAGCACGCCGTCTGGGCGCTGCAGAACTACGGGTTCAAGACCGTGATCTCGGCCCGCTTCGCCGACATCTTCCGGGGCAACTCGCTGAAGAACGGGCTGCTCACGGTGGTCCTGTCGCAGGAGGAGGTGGACCGGCTCTGGGCCCTGACCGAGGCCGACCCGACCGCCGAGATCACGGTGGACCTGGTCGAGCGGAAGGTCACCGCCGAAGGATTCGAGGCGGAGTTCGAACTGGACGAGAACGCCCGCTGGCGGCTCCTGAACGGTCTGGACGACATCTCCCTCACCCTTCAGAACGAAGCGGACATCGCGACCTACGAAAGCGTCCGTCCGTCCTTCAAACCGCGCACGATTCAGCTCTGATTAGGGCCTGATCAGCGCTTATCCGGCGACCGGTGATCGGTCCCCGAACACGGTGCCCCCCGCCTTCCGGCGGGGGGCACCGTCGTATGTTGAGGCCCCGTGAGGCGACAACTCGCCCCAGATGGCACAATCTGTGCATGGAACGCGACAGTCAACTCGGGCTCTACGAACTCGTCGCGGACCGGTTGAAAGAAGCGCACGCAAGGGTGCGCTCACTGCAAGTCCCGGAGGGCGTAAGGATGACGCTGACCCGGAAGCTGTTGGTCGTCACGGCCGCGGCGAAGCACGATCTCGCCGATGCGGCAAGGCGTCTGGACAGGTTGATGAAGGACCTCGACGAGGGTCGATTCCCTGAAGGCGACTGATGCGAAGGAACTCCGCAACGGTCCACATCGTTGCGGCACTAGGGTGATTAGCCCGTTTCGTGTTTGATTTGCGGTATATATCCGCCTAACGTGCGAAAAAGCTTGAACACATTCGTTCTGGCAATGTCTCCGAAGGGGAAGACGTGAACAAGGCGCAGCTCGTAGAAGCGATTGCCGACAAGCTCGGTGGCCGCCAGCAGGCCGCGGACGCCGTCGACGCGGTGCTGGACGCGATGGTCCGCGCGGTCGTCGCGGGCGACCGGGTCTCGGTCACGGGCTTCGGCTCGTTCGAGAAGGTCGACCGGCCCGCCCGGTACGCGCGCAACCCGCAGACGGGTGAGCGCGTCCGGGTCAAGAAGACCTCCGTCCCGCGCTTCCGCGCAGGTCAGGGCTTCAAGGACCTGGTCAGCGGCACCAAGAAGCTCCCCAAGGGCGACGAGGTGGCCGTGAAGAAGGCGCCCAAGGGCAGCCTCACCGGTGGTGCCTCCGCGACGGTCAAGAAGGCCGCCGCGAAGAAGGCCACCGCAGCCAAGAAGGCCGCCACCGCGAAGAAGGCGGCCCCGGCCAAGAAGACCACCGCCGCAGCCGCGAAGAAGACCACCGCGGCCGCGAAGAAGACCACCGCCACGGCCGCGAAGAAGACCACCGCGACGGCGAAGAAGACCACCGCGGCGGCCAAGAAGGCGGCTCCGGCGAAGACCGCGGCCAAGAAGGCCACGGCCAAGAAGACGGCCCCCGCGAAGAAGGCCGTCGCCAAGAAGGCCCCCGCCAAGAAGACCACGGCGCGCAAGACCACCGCCAAGAAGACGACCGCCCGCAAGAAGTAGGACGGCCGCACCTCCACGCGCCGGGCCGGTGTCCCTCCACGGGGACACCGGCCCGCGGCGCGCCGGAACCCCTTCCGGAAGCCCGCGGGGTCAGAACGTCTGCAGCGTCACCAGCGTGATCCGCAGGTCGGTCCCCGACCCCTCGGTCTCGATCCGCACCCGCTGCCCCGGACGGAGCAGCCGCAGGCCGCCCGCGTCGAAGGCCGCGGTCCCGAAGGACACCGGGGTGCCGTCGTCCAGCAGCACACTGCCGCTGCGGGTCTGGGAGTCGTACGTGTACGCGGTCGCCTGCATACCCGGATGTTAGCGGCGCCCGGGCCCGGCCAGCGCGGCCCATCGGGCCGCCGTGCGCGGCCCCAGCCCCAGGAGCGCCGCCGCCCTCAGATCGGCCCCCGTGTCCACGTCCCGCCGGACGCTCTCCACCCCCGCCACCGGGATTTCCACCGCCCCCGACGCCGAATGGCGGTCCCGGGAGGCCCCGCCGAACGCCGGTAGCAATTCCGTGCCCGGCGCCGCCGAAAGCAGGGTGGTGCCGATTCCCGCCGCATCGGCCAGGAAAGCGCGCGGAAATGCCGAAGCGGCCTCCAGCACCTGACGGAGTTCGTCGGGCCGCAGCGCCGGCAGATCGGCGTTCATCGCGGCGACGGCAGCCCCGGGCCGGTCCCGCCGGACCGCCCGCGCCCCGTGCGCCAGCGCCGCGTTGAGCCCGCCCCCGGCCACGTCCGCGAGGATCCCGGCCCCGAGCGCCGACAACTCCGACGCGGCCCGGGCGTCATCCGTGACCACCACCACATTCCGGACGGAAGCGCAGGCCAGGGCGCCGGCGACGGTGTCCATGGCGAAGGCCAGGGCCAGTTCCGGCCGGGCCGCGCCCACCGCCGCCGCGAGCCGGGACTTGGCCCGCTCCAGCGGCTTCAGGGGCACCACCAGGGTCCACTCGGCGTCCGTGACGCTCCCTCCCCCCTCCCGTGTGTCCCACGCGCCCCGGAACCGGGCGGGTGTGCGAACGGTCCCCATTGTCACCCCGCGCCGCCCGGCCCGGGAGTACGGTCGTGCGGCCGGGGCGTACGGTGTTCTCGACAGAGACCGGAGCCGGGGCCACACTTGTCCGTCCCGGTCAGGTGCCCCCATCCCGCACCGGTCCTAGAGGAAGGTGTCCGAGTGTCCCGCCGCAGAATCGGCTTCTGGTACCGCCTGGCGGCGGTCATCGCAAAACCGCCGCTGGTAGTGCTGTTCAAGCGGGACTGGCGGGGAATGGAACACATTCCCGCAACGGGCGGATTCATTACGGCGGTCAATCACAACTCGTATCTGGACCCGCTGTCCTACGCCCACTTCCAGTACAACACCGGACGCGTTCCGCGATTGCTCGCGAAGGCCGGCCTCTTCAAGGCGCCATTCGTCGGCACGATCCTGCGTGGCACCGGTCAGATCCCCGTCTACCGCGAGACCACCAACGCCCTGGACGCATTCCGGGCCGCCGTGGACGCCATCGAGCGCGGGGAATGCGTGGCCTTTTACCCCGAGGGCACCCTGACCCGGGACCCCGACATGTGGCCCATGGCGGGCAAGACCGGCGCGGCCCGGGTGGCCCTCATCACCAAGGCCCCCGTCATCCCCGTGGCGCAGTGGGGGGCGAACCTCGCGATGCCCCCGTACGCCAAGGAGAACAAGCTCAGCCTGTTCCCCCGCAAGACCCTGCAGGTCATGGCCGGTCCGCCGGTGGACCTCTCGGCCTTCCACGACCGCGAGCCCACCCCGGATGTCCTCAAGGAGGCCACCGAGGTCATCATGGCGGCCATCACCGCCCTGCTGGAGGAACTGCGCGGAGAGCCCGCCCCCGCGCAGCCCTACGACCACCGCCGGGCCCGTGCGGAACAGCGGCGCAAGGCCGCGGGGGAGGACCAGGCATGACCCGTCCCGTGAAGGCCGCCGTGTTCTCGGCCGGTTCCTGGGGCACCGCCTTCGGGATGGTCCTCGCCGACGCCGGCTGCGAGGTGACCCTCTGGGCCCGCCGCCCCGAGGTCGCCGAGGCCGTCAACACCGGCCGGTCCAACCCGGACTACCTGCCCGGGGTCGAACTGCCCGCGAACCTGCGCGCCACCACCGACCCCGCCGAAGCCGCCGCCGGCGCCGACTTCACCGTCCTGTCGGTGCCCTCGCAGACCCTGCGCGGCAACCTCGCCGCCTGGACCCCGCTGCTGGCCCCCGACACCGTGCTCGTCTCCCTCATGAAGGGCATCGAACTCGGCAGCGCCAAGCGGATGAGCGAGGTCATCGAGGAGGTGGCCGGGGTGCCCGCCGAGCGGGTGGCCGTGGTCACCGGACCCAACCTGGCCCGCGAGATCGCCGCCCGGCAGCCCGCCGCCGCCGTGGTGGCCAGCGGGGACGAGGACGTGGCCCGGCGCCTCCAGGCCGCCTGCCACACCCCCTACTTCCGGCCGTACACCAACACCGACGTCATCGGCTGCGAGCTGGGCGGCGCCGTCAAGAACGTCATCGGCCTCGCCGTGGGCATCGCCGACGGCATGGGCCTCGGCGACAACACCAAGGGCTCCCTCATCACCCGCGGCCTGGCCGAAACCACCCGGCTCGGCCTGGCGATGGGCGCCGACCCGCTGACCTTCTCCGGACTCGCCGGACTCGGGGACCTGGTCGCCACCTGCTCCTCCCCGCTCTCGCGGAACCACACCTTCGGCACCAACCTCGGCCGGGGCATGACCCTGGAGGAGACCATCGCGGTCACCAAGCAGACCGCCGAAGGCGTCAAGTCCTGCGAGTCCGTGGCGGATCTCGCCCGCCGCTTCGGGGTGGACATGCCCATCACGGACACCGTGGTCGACATCGTCCACAACGGCAAGCCGCCGCTGGTCGCCCTCAAGGAACTCATGGCGCGCAGCGCCAAACCGGAACGCCGCTGACTCCGTTCCGGACGTGCGAGCGGGTACCCTCGTGGCGATATGAGCAGCGAGAACCTCCCCCAGACCCCTGAGCAGCAGGGCCGCAAGCCCCGCGTCGCCGTCGTGTTCGGCGGGCGCAGCTCCGAGCACGCCATCTCCGTCGTCACGGCGGGCGCGGTGCTGCGCTCCATCGACCGCTCCAAGTACGAGGTGCTGCCCATCGGCATCACCCGGGACGGCCGCTGGGCGCTGACCGTCGACGCCCCCGAGCGGATGGCCATCACCGGCCGCACGCTCCCGGCCGTGGAGGAGCTGGCCGAGTCCGAGGACGGCGGCGTCGTCCTCTCCGTGGACCCCGCCAACCGCGAAGTGGTCTACACCGAGCCCGGAGCGGTCCCCAAGGCCCTCGGCGAGGTGGACGTGGTCTTCCCCGTCCTCCACGGCCCCTACGGCGAGGACGGCACCCTCCAGGGCCTGCTGGAGCTCTCCGGAGTCCCGTACGTCGGCTCGGGCGTCCTCGCCTCGGCCGTCGGCCAGGACAAGGACTACATGAAGCGGGTCTTCACCTCCTTCGGCCTGCCCGTCGGTCCGTACCTCACGGTCCGGCCGCGCGAGTGGGAGCAGGACCCGAAGGCCGCCCGCCTGCGCATCACGGAGTTCGCCGCCGAGCACGGCTGGCCGCTGTTCGTGAAGCCCGCCCGCGCCGGCTCCTCCATCGGCATCACCAAGGTCGACGGACCCGAGGGCCTGGACGAGGCCATCGAGGAGGCCCGCCGCCACGACCCGAAGTTCCTGGTGGAGTCGCTGCTGCGCGGCCGGGAGATCGAGTGCGGCGTCCTGGAGTTCGAGGACGGCCCGCGCGCCAGCGCGCCCGCCGAGATCCCCCCGGTCTCCTCGCACGACTTCTACGACTTCGAGGCCAAGTACATCGACTCGGCCGACGGGATCGTGCCGGCGCCACTCACCCCCGAGCAGACCGCCGAGGTGCAGCGCCTCGCCGTGGCCGCCTTCGAGGCCGCCTCCTGCGAGGGCCTGGTCCGCGCCGACTTCTTCCTCACGGAGGATGGCACCTACGTCATCAACGAGATCAACACGATGCCGGGCTTCACCCCGATCTCCATGTACCCGCGCATGTGGCAGGAGAGCGGGATCGCGTACCCGGAGCTGGTGGACCTGCTGATCCGGGCGGCCCTGCGCCGCTCCACCGGACTGCGCTAGAACCGCCCGGTCCCCGGGCCGCAGGACCGCGGAACGGTCCCGTTCACAGGGTGGACGGGACCGCTTCCTTTACCGGCCCCGCGAAGTAGGTCAGGGCCCCGGCGGGCATCCCCCCCGCGGCCCCGGCGGCCACCGAGACCTCCACGTACGCCGTGCGGTAGGTGGTGGTGAAACGCTTCCCGCCGCCGTTCAGGGACTGGACCAGCCAGCCCACCCCGTCGACCTCGACCCCCTCCGCCTTCGGATCGCTCATCTCGGGGGGCCGCGGAACACCGCAGCGCAGTACGATCGCTGCGCCGCCCCAGGCGGCGGTGAGTCCGGAAGCCGGTTCGGTGTCACGCCGTTCCTCGCCGGACACCTCCGCGGGAAGCTCCTCGTGCAGTGCCGCACAGAGCTGCGCCACGTCCGCGGGTGGCGCGGGCGGCGGTGTCACCCGCGCCCGCGCGTCACCAGCGGAACAGCCCGCGAGGGCCAGCAGCGCGCACGCTGCGGCCGACGCGGCGGACAGACGGAAGGGCCGGGGGCGGAAGGACGTCACCGGCCAAGACTAGACGGGGGCTACAGATGGACGACCGGGCAGGTCAGGGTGCGGGTGATGCCTTCCACCTGCTGGACCTTGGCGACCACCATGCGGCCGAGTTCGTCGACGGTGTCCGCCTGGGCGCGCACGATCACGTCGTACGGGCCCGTCACGTCCTCGGCCTGGATCACCCCCGGGATCTTGGCGATGGACTCGGCGACGACGGACGCCTTGCCCACCTCGGTCTGGATAAGGATGTACGCCTGTACCACGGAAGAACCTCCAGGGCGGCCATGAGGATGATCTCCCCTAACCTTCGGTGGGGGGCCGCCCCGCCCCTGACTCTGCGGGACTGCCCCAGGGAAGGGACGCCACGGTACCGCGTCGTCGCGGACCGGGGGGAGACCCTTCCCCCACGTGCCGTGGTGACGCCCCGTGGACCGGGCTCCGCGCCCGCCGGGGCGTACGGGGAGCAGAAGTTGACGTATCCGTTGACGGTACCTACAGCAGTGACGGCTCGCGACCGCAAGCCCACTGGGCCAGAAGGAGCACAGCGATGAAGGGCACCGTGGGCGAGCTGGGGGAGTTCGGGCTCATCAGAGAGCTCACCTCACGGCTCACCACCACACCGGCGGTACGGCTGGGCCCCGGCGACGACGCCGCCGTGGTCTCCGCCCCCGACCGGCGCGTCGTGGCCAGCACGGACATCCTGCTGGAGGGCAGGCACTTCCGGCGCGACTGGTCCACCGCCTACGACGTGGGGCGCAAGGCCGCCGCGCAGAACCTCGCCGACATCGCCGCCATGGGCGCCGTCCCCACCGCCCTGCTGCTGGGCCTGGTGGTGCCGGCCGAGCTGCCGGTCACCTGGCCCACCGAGCTGATGGACGGCCTGCGCGACGAGTGCCAGGTCGCCGGGGCCGCCGTGGTCGGCGGTGACGTGGTCCGCGGGGACACCATCACCGTCTCCATCACCGCCCTGGGCGACCTGCGCAACCACGAGCCCGTCACCCGCGCCGGGGCGCAGCCCGGCGACGTGGTCGCCGTCACCGGTTGGCTCGGCTGGTCCGCCGCCGGGTTCGCGGTGCTGTCCCGGGGCTTCCGCTCCCCGCGGGCCTTCGTCGAGGCGCACCGGCGGCCCGAGCCCCCGTACCACGCGGGCCCCGCCGCGGCCGGGCTCGGCGCCACCGCCATGACCGACGTCAGCGACGGCCTGGTCGCCGACCTGGGGCACATCGCCACGGCCAGCAAGGTCCGCATCGACCTGCGGTCCGCGGCCATCGACATCCCCACCCAGATGAACGACATCGGGCAGGCCGTCGGCGTGGACCCGCTCCAGTGGGTGCTCAGCGGCGGCGAGGACCACGCCATCGTGGCCACCTTCCCGCCCGACGTGAAGCTGCCCGCCCGCTGGAAGGTCATCGGGGAGGTCCTGCACCCCTCCGCGCAGCCCCAGGTCACCGTGGACGGCGCGCCCTGGACCAGCACGGGCGGCTGGGACCACTTCGGCGGCGAGATCGAGGACGGCCGCCCGTGACCACCCACCCGCCGCTCTGCCTGACCGTCGCCGGATCCGACTCCGGCGGCGGGGCGGGCATCCAGGCCGACCTGAAGACCATGCTGGCCCTCGGCACGCACGGCATGAGCGTGGTGACCGCCGTCACCGCCCAGAACTCCCTGGGCGTCCACGGGGTCTGGGAACTGCCCCCGGAGGCCGTGACCGCCCAGTACCGGGCCGTCGTCGACGACATCGGCGTGCGGGCCGTCAAGACCGGCATGCTCTCCTCGGCGCCCCTGGTGGAGACCGTCGCGGAACTGCTCGCGGGCACCGACGCCCCGACCGTGGTGGACCCGGTGGGCGTCTCCAAGCACGGGGACCCGCTGCTGGCCGCCTCCGCCCTGGACGCCGTCCGCACCCTCCTGCTGCCCGCCGCGACCGTCGCCACCCCCAACCTCGACGAGGTGGCGCAGCTCACGGGGGTCCGGGTGGAGACCGAGGACGACATGCGCCGGGCCGCCGACGCGGTCCTCGGCTTCGGACCCCGCTGGGCCCTGATCAAGGGCGGCCACCTCAAGGGCGGCACGGACGCGGTGGACCTGCTCACGGACGGCTCGGACCCGCACTGGCTGCGGGCCCCCCGTCACGACAACCGCCACACCCACGGCACCGGCTGCACCCTGGCCGCCGCCGTGGCCGCCGGGCTGGCCCACGGCCTGGCGGTGCCCGAGGCGGTCACCGCCGCCAAGGAGTACGTCACCGGGGCCATCGCCGCCGGCTTCGCCCTGGGCGGCGGCATCGGCCCGGTGGACCACGCCTGGCGCCTGCGCTGAGTCCCGGACCGGCCGCACGCGCGCGAGGAGGGGGGGGGGGCCCCCCGGGGGGCCCCCCCCCCCCGGCGGGCCCGCCCCCCCCCCCGGGCGGGGGGGGGGGCGGTGGGCCC
>NZ_JBEOSD010000075.1:0-35899 GCF_040302735.1 Streptomyces sp. NPDC097619
AAGGCGGGCGCGGGCGCCGGAGCCGGTGCCGGGGCAGCGGCCGGGGCGGGCACGCCGAAGGCGGGTGCCGGGGCCGCGGGCGCCGGGCCGGGCGGGGGCGCGAAGCCGGGGACGGGCTGTTGCTGGGCGGGTACGGCGGGCGCCGGGTCCTCGGCGACCTCGCCGCCGAAGTGCCGCAGCAGGGCGTCCAGTCCGCCGTCGAAGCCCTGGCCGACGGCGGCGAACCGCCACACGTCCTTGAGGTAGAAGTCGCCGAGCATCACGGCGCGCTCGGTGGTGAACTCCGCGCCCGTGAAGTCGTACCGGACGACCTCCTCGCCACCGGCCACGATCCTGATGTGGCCCGGACCGACCTGGGACATCTGGCCCGCGCCGTCCAGGGTCGCGGTGAAGGAGAGCCGGTGGATCCCGTCCGGGATCCGGTCCAGGGTGACCCGGAACGACTCGGTGTCGCCGGCCTGGGCGCCGAGCAGCTGCACGGACTCCTCGGGCGACTTGGGCTGGTTGTAGAAGATGAAGTACCGGTCGTCCGAGAGCCGCTCGTCCGCGTCGAGGCCGAAGCAGCTGATGTCGAACGTGAGGCCCGGACCGGAGATCTGCACGCCGACGTACAGATCGGTCCCGGCGGTCAGATCACTGATCTTGGCCTTGTGGCCGCGTTGGAATTCCCTGGCCATACGTGGTGACCGTCCCCCATCCCGAAGGTCTATGCGTCCCGTCAGGCTAACGGCTCCCGGCGACATCCGGCCAAGTCGGTACCGACCCGGAACATTTCACCGGCTGTCACTCCTCGCGTGCGGAGGGGAGCCGGGGAAGGCGGTCGGCGGCCGCGACGCCCTCCAGGTAGCCGCGGGCCCGCTCGGTCCGGGGGTACGCCTCCAGCAGCCGCCAGAAGTCGGGGCCGTGGCCGGGCACCAGCAGGTGGGCCAGCTCGTGGAGGAGGACGTAGTCGACGACGTACTCGGGCATCCCCTGGAGCCGGTGGGAGAGCCGGATGCTCCCCTCGGCGGGGGTGCAGGAGCCCCAGCGGGTGTTCTGGTTGGTGACCCAGCGGACCGAGGCCGGGCGGGCCCGGCCGCCGAAGTACTGCTCGGAGAGGCGGGTGGCGCGCTCGGCGAGGCCGGTGTCGCCGAGGGTGCGGCGGTTCTCCTGGGCGGCGAGCTTGTCCAGCATCACGCCGACCCAGCGGCGCTCCTCGGCCTCGGACATGCGGGCCGGGATGAGGACGATGGTGCGGTCGCCCTCGCGGTAGGCGGAGACCGACTTGCGGCGGCGCGCGCTCCGGCGGACTTCGACGGCGGCGGGCTCGGGTTCGGCGGTCACGCCCCCGACGGTACCGGGTGGCCGCCGCCGGTGCCCCTCCCCCGGTCGGGCTCGCGGCCGACGGCCGGGCGGGCTTCCGGCGCGTTCGTATGACGAATGACCCCTGCCTGTGGACAACTCGGAGCACGGTTGCGAGGGGGCGGGCATCCTGCGGTAACGGTCGGGGATCGGCCCGGCTCTCTAAGACGACGGGGGAATCGTGATGGCTGTCATGAACGCACGGGGCACGGTGGGCGCAGGCGACGCGGCGGGCGCGGTGGACGCGGCGGGCGGGTTCGGGTCCGCGGGCCCGGTGGACGTACTGGATGTGGTGGACGCCGTGGAGGCGGGGTATCCGAAGCTGAAGCCCGCCCTCGCCCGGTCCTGGCGGGACCTGAAGACGGTGCAGTTCGGGGTGACCCCCGCGCACGCGGTGGTGTTCGGCCCGCTGGACGTGGCCAGCGGGAGCTTCCTCGGTCTGGTGGACGGCACCCGGGGGATGCCCCGGCTCCGCGAGGAGGCCCGGGCCATGGGACTGCCCGAGGGCCAGGCGGACCGGCTGGTGGGCCGGCTGGCCGGGGCCGGGCTCATCGAGGACGGCACGGCGGGCGGGCCGGCCGCGCAGGAGTTGCGGCAGCGGGGCGCGCTGTTGGAGCGGCTGGAGCCGGAGCTCGGCTCCCTGTCGCTGCTGCGCGGCGAACCGGGGGCGGCGCTGCGGGGCCTGGCGGCCCGGCGGGCCGTGCGGGTCCGGGTCCGTGGCGGCGGCCGGGTCGGGGCGGTGATCGCCGCGGTGTTGTCGGGGGCCGGGGTCGGGCAGGTGGAGGTGATGGAGGGCGGTCTGGTCGAACCACAGGACGTGGCCCCGGGCGGGCTCCCCGCGCGGTCGGTGGGGCGGCGGCGGGGCCCGGCCCTGCGGGAGGCGGTCTCGGCGGCGGCTCCCGGACCACCGCCGCGGGCCGCGGAGCGGGAGGGCGCCGGGCCGCCGGGCGGGGAGCCGCCGTTGGCCCTGGTGGTGGTCGCCCCTCGGGACGGGCTGGCGGGCTACGCCCCGGATCCCTCGCTGGCGGAGGAGTGGATCACCACGGGCACCCCTCACCTGTACGCGGGGGTGTTGGAGGCCACCGGGTTCGTGGGGCCGCTGGTGCTGCCCGGGGGCACCGCCTGCGCGGGGTGCATGGAGCGGGACCGGGTGGACCGGGACCGGGCCTGGCCGCGGATGCTCACACAGTGGCGTTCGGCCCGGCGGCGGGCGGCGCCCTCCTGTGACCTGGGGCTGGCGATGGCGGTGGCGGGGCTGGCCGCGGCCCAGGCCCTGGCCTTCCTGGACGGTGAACTGCCGGGGTGCGCGGGGGCCCGTTGGCAGACCTCGCTGCCGGGATTGGAATGGCGGCGGGAGGCGGTGACGGCCCGCCCGGACTGCCCCTGCGGCGCGGCCCTCGGGGGCGAGGGGGTGGGCGCGTCCGGGCCTCCAGGGGCACAGGACACAATGACCCGGTAGCCGCCGACCGCGGTACGGCTGTCTGGGAACTGGAGGGGCACGCATGTCTGATCTTCCCCGGAAAGCGGTCACCCGTACCGCGAAGCTGGCGGCGCTGCCCTTGGGCATAGCCGGTCGGGCCACGTGGGGGCTGGGCAAGCGGATCGGCGGCAAGTCCGCGGAGATCGTGGCCCGCGAGCTCCAGCAGCGCACCGCGGAGCAGATGTTCAAGGTCCTCGGGGAGCTGAAGGGCGGGGCCATGAAGTTCGGCCAGGCCCTGTCGGTCTTCGAGTCGGCCCTGCCGGAGGACGTGGCCGGCCCGTACCGGGCCGCGCTGACCCGGCTCCAGGAGGCCGCCCCGCCGCTGCCCGCGTCCACCGTGCACCAGGTGCTGGCGGAGCGACTGGGCCCGGACTGGCGGGAGCTGTTCACGGAGTTCGAGGACAAGCCCGCCGCGGCGGCCTCCATCGGGCAGGTCCACCGGGCCGTCTGGAAGGACGGCCGGACGGTGGCCGTGAAGGTGCAGTACCCGGGTGCGGGGGAGGCCCTGCTGTCGGACCTCAAGCAGTTGGGGCGGTTCGCGGGCCTGCTCGGTCCCCTCATCCCGGGGATGGAGATCAAGCCGCTGATCACGGAGCTCCGGGACCGGGTGGCGGAGGAGCTGGACTACGGGCTGGAGGCGGAGGCGCAGCGGGCGCACGCGGCGGTCTTCGCGGAGGACCCGGACGTGTTCGTGCCCGAGGTGGTGTTCCAGGGCGAGCAGGTGCTGGTGACCGAGTGGATGGAGGGGATACCGCTGTCGGAGGTGATCTCCGACGGCACCCGGGAGCAGCGGGACGGGGCGGGGCAGTTGCTGGCCCGGTTCCTCTTCTCCGGCCCGGCGCGGACGGGGCTGCTGCACGCCGATCCGCACCCCGGCAACTTCCGGTTGCTGACCGGGGAGGACGGCCGGTACCGGCTGGGCGTGCTGGACTTCGGCACGGTGGACCGGCTGCCCGGCGGCCTGCCGCGCAGCATCGGGGTCTCCCTGCGCCGCACCCTGGAGGGGGACGCCGAGGGGGTGTACCGGAACCTCTGCGAGGAGGGGTTCGTCAAGGAGAAGGTCGAGCTCGACCCGGCGGCGGTGCTGGACTACCTCCGGCCGATCATCGAACCGGCCGCGGCGGAGGAGTTCGAGTTCAGCCGCGGCTGGATGCGCGGGCAGGCGGCCCGGATCGCCGATCCCCGTTCTCCGGCGCACCAGTTGGGCAAGCAGCTCAACCTGCCGCCCTCGTACCTGCTGATCCACCGTGTGACGCTCAGCACCATCGGGGTGCTGTGTCAGCTGGGGGCGCGGGTGCGGCTGCGGGAGGAACTGGAGTCCTGGCTGCCGGGGTTCCTGCCGGAGGAGTGAGCCGGGCCGCCCGATTCACCACCAGGAGGAGTCGAGGCGGCCTTCGATGGCCCGGATGTTGGCCCGGGCGCAGTCGACGCAGAAGTACTCCCTGGTGCCGTTCTCCACGGAACAGGTCCAGGTGGGCGGGGCCCCCGCGGGGGCGACGGCGCCGCAGCGGGCGCAGACGGTGGCCGCGGTCTCGGGGCCGGGCGGGGCGGGTCGGGGGGTCGGCTGTTCCACCCCTGAGAGGATATCGCCGCCCGGGGTTGACGGGCGGCCGCAACGCACCGGGGGACCGGTCCGAACGGACCGGTCCCCCGGGGGCGGTGTTGTGCGGAGGCTCGTGGCCTCAGTGCATGACGGCCATGGCCAGGGCGCGGCGGGCGCGCAGGGATACGCGCTCGGCTCGCCGCTGCATGCGGCGGGCCGCCACGAGGCGCAGGGCGTGCCGCTCCGAGTCGACCTCACGCATGCGGTCGTTCATATGGGCACGGGCCAGGGCTTCTGGGATGAGTTGCATTTCGCGGGTCCTATTCTGTCGCGCGTTGATCGCGCCGGAGGTGTCGAAGTCTTCGGTGGCGGAGCCGGAGGGCTGCTCGCTGGTGAGGTGGGGGGTCATCGGGGCCTGCTTCAAGGGGTCGTGCGTGAAGGGACGGTCGATCGTTCCGATGGCGTTCATGCCGCGACCGGGTTCTTGCGCGGGCGACCACGGGGCCGCTTGCGGGCGACGACCACACCCTGGACGAACAGCTCGCCGCCCCAGACGCCCCAGGGCTCGCGACGCTCCTGCGCGCCGGCGAGGCAGGCCTCGACGAGCGGGCAGGTGCGGCAGAGGGACTTGGCGTACTCGACGTCGGCCGGGGACTCGGCGAAGAAGACCTCGGGGTCGTAGGTACGGCAGGGGACGGGCACGCCGAGGTTCTCGATGGCGTCGTCGAGCGCGGTGAGGGCGGTGAGCGGAGTCAAGGTGGAGTCCTCCGGGACTGCGGGCGGGGCGATCGTTTGGGTCTGCGGTACGGACGGGGCGTGCGCTTCGAGTTGCACGGTCTGGTTTTCCTCGTCTTGTCGGTTCCGGCCGGTGGGCCGGGTGTGGCTGGTACCTGTTGTTGCCAGTCCCGAGGCCCCTTCGCTCCGTCGTCCCCGTTCGGGGACAAACAGAAGGGCCGCGGATCCCGGGTGGGGTTCCGCGGCCCTGAAGGCGCCGGCCTGATCAGGCGATCAGGCTGGATCACTCCAGGGTTCGAGCCCGCGGAAGGCCCACATCGTGTGGTGCTGCGTCGTCTGCTGCTTGTGTCCGGCACCGGCCGCGGCAAAGGCATAGGCCTGCGCCTTGCCGGCTGCTACTGCCACCGGTGCCTCGGTCGGTCGCTCATTGCCGGCGATGCGTTCCCGGACGGGGAAGCCGACAAGGGTGGCGGGGCTGCCCAGGGAGAAGGCGGACAGACCGGTGCCCAGGATCGGAGCGGCGGACGGGGCGACGTTGGTGGAGCCGAGCAGGCAGGAAGCGGCGACCGAGCGATCGGTCATTTTGGTGGTGGTCATGAAGCTGGTCACTGGTCTCGCCTCCTCTCGGCGTCTCGGGGACCCTCCCCGCGAGGGGTGTGTCCCATGTATTCGGATAAGTACAGCACGGAGACAGGGCTTCAGAGAAGTTCCCGTTTCCGTGGTTAAGAACCTATGGGGCCGTGCGGGGCATGTGCAAACTATTTTTCCGACGAGTTTCTACGCGTCGTCCCCGGAGCCCCCGCCAGGGTCCTGGCCTGCGCAGATGGCGAGGACATCGGGGCCGAAGCGGTCCAGCTTGCGGACACCGACCCCGGGGATGACCGCCAGCTCGCCGTCGCTGCCGGGGACGGCTTCGGCGATGGCCATGAGGGTCTTGTCGGTGAACACCGACCAGGCGGGCTGGGACAGCTTCCGGGCCTGCTCGGCGCGCCACTCGCGCAGCCGCTCGTACAGGCCCTCGTCCATGTCCGAGGGGCAGTCCTCGCAGCGCATGAGCTTCATCTCACCGGCGTCGGTGAGGGTGCGGCCGCAGACGCGGCACCGGACGGGGCCGCGGCGGGCCCGTCGGCGGGTGGTGCCGCGCTCGATCCCGGCCGCGAGGGCGGCGGGGCCGCCGCCCCGGCCGGGGGCGCCCGGGGAGCCGGGGCGGAGCCCGTTGAGGAAGCGGCTGGGGCGGCGGCTGGCCCAGCCGCCGGGAGAGCGGGCCAGGGCCCAGGAGAGTCCGAGGTGGTGGCGGGCCCGGGTGACGCCGACGTAGAGGAGGCGCCGCTCCTCCTCGATCTGCTCGTCGGTCTTGGCGTAGGTGATGGGCAGCATGCCGTCGGTGAGGCCCACCAGGAAGACGGCGTCCCACTCCAGGCCCTTGGCGGCGTGCAGGGAGGCCAGGGTGACGCCCTGCACGGTGGGGGCGTGCTGGGTGGCGGCCCGCTCCTCCAGCTCCACGATGAGGTCGCCCAGGGTGGCGGCGGGGCGGGCGCGGGCGAAGTCCTCGGCGAGGCGGACCAGGGCGGCCAGGGACTCCCACTGGTCGCGGACGGCCCCGGAGCCGGCCGGGGCCTCGGGGGTCCAGCCGTGTCCGCTGAGCACGGCGCGGACCTGGGAGCCGAGCTCGACCACGTCGTCGAGGCGGGGGTCGTTGGCGCCGAAGCGGGCGGCCCCCTTGAGGTTGGCCACGGCCCGGCGGACCTCGGCGCGCTCGAAGAAGCGCTCGGCGCCGCGGAGCTGGTAGGACACCCCGGCGTCGGCGAGGGCCTGCTCGTAGACCTCGGACTGGGCGTTGATGCGGTAGAGGACGGCGATCTCGCCCGCGGGGACGCCCGCGGTGATCAGCTCGCGGATGCGGCGGGCCACGCCCTCGGCCTCGGCGGGCTCGTCGGCGTACTCGGCGTAGACGGGGTCGGGGCCGGGCTCGCGCTGGGAGACCAGATCCAGGCGGTGTTCGGCGGCCCGGCCGCGGGCCTGGGAGAGGAGGCCGTTGGCGAGGTGGACCACCTGGGGGGTGGAGCGGTAGTCCCGGACCAGCTTGACCACGGTGGCCTGCGGGTAGCGGGTGCGGAAGTTCAGCAGGTGGTCGGGGGTGGCTCCGGTGAAGGAGTAGATGGTCTGGCCGGCGTCGCCGACCACGCACAGGCTGTCGCGCTCGCCGAGCCAGAGGTCGAGGAGCCGCTGCTGGAGCGGGCTGACGTCCTGGTACTCGTCCACCACGAAGTGCTGGTACTGGGCGCGGATCTGCTGGGCGATGTCGTAGCGGTCCTCCAGGATGCCGACGGTCAGCAGCAACACGTCCTCGAAGTCGATCACGTTGCGGTCGCGCTTGAGCTGCTCGTACATCCCGTAGACCTGGGTGATCTCGGCGGCGCTCCGGGGGGCCTCGCGGCCGGCCTTGGCCGAGGCGGCGGCGTAGTCGTCGGGGACGGTCTGGGTGACCTTGGACCATTCGATCTCGCCGGTGAGGTCGCGGAGCTCGTTGCGGTCGAGGCGGATCCGGCAGCGGGCGGCGGCCTCGGCGACGAGCTGGACCTTCCGTTCGACGAGCCGGGGCAGGTCCCCGCCGATGGCGCGGGGCCAGAAGTACTGGAGCTGGCGCAGGGCGGCGGAGTGGAAGGTGCGGGCCTGCACCCCGCCCGCGCCGAGGCCGCGCAGCCGGCCGCGCATCTCGCCCGCGGCACGGTTGGTGAAGGTGACGGCGAGCACGGCGGCGGGCGGCAGGATGCCCGCGCGGACCCCGTAGGCGATCCGGTGGGTGATGGCCCGGGTCTTGCCCGTCCCCGCGCCCGCGAGGACGCACACGGGGCCGCGGAGGGTGGTGGCCACCTCGCGCTGCTCCGGGTCCAGCCCGAGGAGCACGGCGTCCGCGGACTCCGCGACGGGCGGGAAGGGAGTGGAGGGCGTTGCTGCTGTCACCCCGCCATGCTGCCAGGTCGGCCGGGCGGGGGTCGGGGACCGTCCACAGGGGGACCCGATGAGTCATACGAATCACTTCGGGCGGGCCCCGGGAATGTTCGGCGGGTGCCGGGACGTTCCGTCTCCCGGAAAGTCCCCGTTCTTTGGAGGAAGGCCCGCCATGCAGGGTTCCGTGACGATGTACAGCACGACCTGGTGCGGCTACTGCCGTCGGCTGAAGTCCCAGCTCGACCGCGAAGGCATCGCCTACACCGAGATCAACATCGAGCAGGACCCCGCGTCCGCCGCCTTCGTCGAGAAGGCCAACGGTGGCAACCAGACGGTCCCGACCGTGCTGGTGGTCTCGTCCTCCGGTTCCGAGGCCGTCATGACGAACCCGTCGCTGGCCCAGGTGCAGCAGGCCCTCGCGGTCTGATCCCGCGGGTCCGGACCGTCGGCGCGGAGGCGCTCGGCGGTACGGAGCGGGCGGGCGGAAGGCCCCGGAGCGGTGCCCCGGGGCCTTCGCCGTGCCCGGGTCCGGTCAGCCCTGCGGGAGCGGCTCCCCGTACCACTGCTCCACCAGTCGGGCCGCGATCGAGATGCCCGAGGGCGGCAGGACCTCCCCGGAGGCGAAGGCGGCGCGCAGCTCCTCGCGGGAGAACCAGCGGGCCTCGTGCAGTTCCTCGCCGTCCACGGCGATCTCCGTGGAGGTGGCGCGGGCCGTGAAGCCGAGCATCAGGCTGGAGGGGAAGGGCCAGGGCTGGCTGGCCACGTAGCCGACGGAGCCGATGCGCACGCCCGCCTCCTCCCAGACCTCGCGGACCACGGCGTGCTCGATGGACTCCCCGGGCTCCACGAATCCGGCGAGGGTGGAGAAGCGGCCCTCCGGCCAGTGCACCTGGCGGCCCAGCAGCGCCCGGTCCTCCTCGTCCGTGACCAGCATGATCACGGCCGGGTCGGTGCGCGGGTAGTGCTCGGCCCCGCAGGCGGGGCAGCGGCGGACGTGTCCGGCCGCGGCGACGACGGTGCGCTCGCCGCAGCGGGAGCAGAAGCGGTGCAGCCGCTGCCAGTTCTCCAGGGCCACGGCGTGGACCATGAGGCCGGCGTCCCGGGGGGACAGCAGCAGTCCGGCTTCGCGCAGGCCCGCGGGGCGGGCCGACTGGTCCATCCGTCCGGGCAGGGCGTCCTTCTGGAGGGCGAAGTAGCGGACGCCGTCCTCGTCGGTGCCCAGGAAGTACCGGTGGGTCTCCGTGGGCGGGGCCTCGAAGGCCGGGGTCATGACGATGCCGGTGCCGCCGTCGGGCAGGTCGTCGATCAGGACCTGGCCGCCGGAGACCACGAAGACGCGGGTCGTGGGGTGGCTCCAGGCCGCCGCCAGCCATGCCTCGTCGAGGCGGTGGTGGGCGGCGCGGTCGATGCCGCTCGGGGCGGTGAGCGAGAGCGGACGGTCCGCGGAACCGCCGCGGTTCCCGGTACGGCCGAGATGCTCGGTCGAGGTGCTCACAGGTGCTTCCAACTCCCCCGGTGGGTGATGAACGGGTGCGCTTTGCTTTGGTACCGGTCGGGCGCCCTGGGCGTCAGACCGTCCAGTGGGCGGACAGGTCGTCCCAGAGGTGGGCGGCCGCCTCGGCTCCCTTGAGCAGCAGCTCGACCTCGGCCTTCTCGTTCGGCGAGTGCCAGCCGTCGGAGGGCACGGACACGCCCAGGAACAGCACGGGGACGTCGAGGACGTCCTGGAGGTCGGCGGCGGGTCCGGAGCCGCCCTCGCGGGTGTAGCGGACCTTGGTGCCGAAGGCGCGGGCCATGGACCGGGTCACGGACTGGAGGGCCGGGTGGTCCAGCGGGGTCAGGCAGGGGCGGGTGGGCGCGCCGAAGACGATCTCGTGGCGGATGCCGGCGGGGATCCGTTCGGCCACCCAGTCCTTGACGGCGGCCTCGATCACGTGGGGGTCCTGGCCGGAGACCAGCCGGAAGGAGATCTTCAGGTGGGCGTGCCGGGGGATGATCGTCTTCCCGCCGGGGCCCTGGTAGCCGCCGCCGATGCCGTTCAGTTCGGCGGTGGGGCGGGCCCAGACGCGCTCCAGCGTGGAGTACCCGGCCTCGCCGAGGGTGCCGTGGGACTTGGCGGTGCGCAGCCATTCGGCCTCGTCGAAGGGCAGTTCCGCGATCAGCTCCCGCTCGGCGGGGGTCAGCTCGGTGATGCCGTCGTAGAAGCCGGGGACGGTGACGCGCTCGTCCTCGTCGTGGAGGGCGGCGACCAGTCGGGCGGCGACGGTGGCCGGGTTGGGGACGGCACCGCCGAAGGAGCCGGAGTGGATGTCCTGGTCGGGTCCGTAGAGGTCGATCTCGCAGTCGGCGACGCCGCGCATGCCGGTGCAGACGGTGGGGGTGGCCTCGGACCACATGCCGGTGTCGGAGACGATCACGACGTCGGCGGCGAGGCGGGCGGCGCGCTCTTCGACGAGCTCGCGGAAGTGCGGGGAGCCGGACTCCTCCTCGCCCTCGACGAGCAGCTTGAGGTTGACGGCGGGGGCGGTGCGGCCGGTGGCGGCCAGGTGCGCGCGCAGCCCCAGGGTGTGGAAGAACACCTGCCCCTTGTCGTCGGCGGCGCCGCGGGCGTACAGGCGGCGGCCGTCCTCGCTGAGGGTGGGCTCGAAGGGTTCGGTGTGCCAGCCGTCCTCGCGGGCGGCGGGCTGCACGTCGTGGTGCCCGTAGACGAGGACGGTGGGGGCGGACGCGTCGCCGCTGGGCCATTCGGCGAAGACGGCGGGGGCCCCGGCGGTCTCCCAGACCTCGGTGACGGGGAAGCCGGTGGCGCCGAGCTTCGCGGCCAGCCAGTCCGCGCTGCGCCGCAGGTCGGCGGCGTGCTCCGGCTGGGCGGAGACGGACGGGACGCGCAGCCACTCGGTGAGGTCGCCGAGGAATTCCTCGCGGTGCGTGTCGATGTACGTGCGGACGGCGCTGTCCGGGGTGTCGCTCATGCCTGTGAGCCTAACCGTCCTCCGGGAGGCCGCTCTCCGGGCCCGTTCCGCCTTGGAGGATCCGCTCAAGGGCGGCCCGTCCGGGCAGGTCGCGCGGGCGGATCACCCGGCCGCTGCGGACGTGCAGGAAGACGGCGTCGACCAGGGCGGGGTCGATGCCGAGGGACTCGGCCCAGGCCAGGCGGTAGACGGCCAGCTGGAGGGGGTCGGACTCGGTGCTCCGGCCGGTCTTCCAGTCGACGATCTCGTAGCGGTGGGCGGTGCCCGCCGTCGGGTCGCCGGCCGGGTCGGTGAGGCGGTAGACGGCGTCGATCCGGCCGCGGACGACCCGTCCGGCCAGGGTGAGCTGGACGGGCACCTCCATCCGGTACGGGATCCGGTCGGCGTAGGGGCCGCGTTCGAAGGCGGCCTTGAGCAGGTCCAGGTCGCGTTCGTCGGCGATCTCGGCGGCGCCCGCGCCGGGGAGGTCGTCGGGGTCGGTGAAGGGCAGTTCCAGTTCGGCGAACCGGGACTCCACCCAGGCGTGGAAGCGGGTGCCGCGGCGGGCCGCGGGCTGCGGGGCCTTGGGCATGGGGCGGGCGAGTTCGCGGGCGAAGGCCTGTTCGTCGGCGGCCAGCCGGAGCAGGGCGCTCGCGGACAGGGAGCCGGGCAGGGCGATCTCGCGGACGGCGGCCCGGGAGCGCAGCAGCTCGCCCGCGAGGGCGTCCAGGTCGCGGTCCCAGGAGGCGGCCAGTCGGGCCTCCTCGGGGTCGAGTCCGGGGTCCTCGGCGGCGGGGCGCGGGCGGGCGGGGGCGGGGCCCTGCGGGCGGTCGGTCCCGGGTCGGTCGGTCCCGGGGGCGGCGGGGTGCGGGGCGGGCCCGGCCCAGGGCTCGCCGGCCCACGGGTCCTCCGCCCAGGGGTCCTCGGGGCGGGCGGGGGCGTCCGGGGCGTCTTCGGGAGCCGGTCGGGGTTCGGCGTACGGGTCCGCCTGTGCGTCCGTGTGCGGGGCGCCGTACGGGTCGCCGTACGGGTCCGCGTAGGGGTCGCCGTGAGGGTCCGGGTCGGCGTAGGGGTCGGCCCCCGGCCCGTCGGCCGGGCCGTACGGGGGCTCCTCCGCGTACCCGGGCTCCTCGCAGTCCGGGGGCCACAGGTACTCCTCGTCCTCGGGAGCGCCGGCCGGGGCGGGCGGGGCGGGCGGGAGCGGGGAGTCCAGGTGGGCCAGGACCAGGTCGGCGGCCGCGCGGCGGCGCTCGAAGGAGGCGCGGTCCAGGGGCAGCGGCCAGGAGGCGTCCGGGCCGCCGCCCGGTTCGGGCTCCGTCAGGGCCGGGTTCTCCTCGCCCTTCGCCGGCTCCTCGGCCCACGCCTCGATCTCTCCGTACCCGGCGGCGCAGTGCGCGTACAGAGCCTCCAGGAAGGGGGACGGGCCGCGGGGCCGCTTCTGGCCGGGGCCCCACCAGTGGCCGGAGGCCAACAGCAGGGAGCGGGGGCGGGTGAAGGTGACGTAGCCGAGCCGCAGCTCCTCGGTGGCCTGGTGCTCCTTGAGGGCGGTCTTGAAGTCCTTGAGGCCGCCGGCGGTCCAGCCGTCGACCGCGGGCAGGGTCTCGGCGTCCCCGCGCAGCGGGTGCGGCAGGACCTGCGGTTGCGCGGTCCACGCCTCGCGGGCGCGGGTGCTCGGGAAGGCTCCGGTGACGAGGCCGGGCACGGCGACGACGTCCCACTCCAGGCCCTTGGACTTGTGGGCGGTGAGCACCTTGACGGTGTTGTCGCCGCCGGGGAGGGAGTTGTCCAGGCCCTTCTCGTAGCGCTCGGCGGCGCGCAGGAAGGCGAGGAAGGCCAGCACGGTGGCCTGGCCGTCGAAGGCGGCGAAACCGGCGGCCACGTCGAGGAAGTTCGAGAGGGTCTCGCGGCGGCGGGCGGCCAGGGCGTGCGGGGAGGCGGACAGCTCGACGTCGAGGCCGGTGGCGGCGAGGACGCGGTGCAGGACGTCCATGAGCGGGTCGGCGAGGGAGCGCCGCAGGTCGCGCAGTTCGGCCGCGAGGCGGGCGAAGCGGACCCGGGCGTCGGCGGAGAAGGGCAGGCCGTCGTCGGCGGAGCCCTCGTCGAGGAAGGTGTCGAGCGCGTCGGCGAGGGAGACCACCTCGGCGGGGTCCACGCCCTCCACGGCGGCGGCCAGCCTGGCCTGGGCGTCGGCGTCGCCCGGCTCGCCGCCGGTGCGGTCGAGGTCCACGAGGAGGCGGGCCCGGCGGCCCAGCAGGGCGAGGTCGCGGGCGCCGATCCGCCAGCGGGGGCCGATCAGGAGCCGGATCAGGGCGGCGTTCGCCCCCGGGTCCTGGAGCACCTCGCAGACCGCGACCAGGTCGGCCACCTCGGGCAGGTGCAGCAGCCCGGACAGGCCGACCACCTCCACCGGCACCTCCCGGGCCACCAGCGCGGCCTGGATCGCGGCGAAGTCACCGGCGGAGCGGCACAGGATCGCGATCTCCCCGGGCTCCGTGCCGGTGCGGACCAGGTGCGCGAGGGAGTCGGCCAGCCAGTCCAGCTCCTCGGCGTGGGTGGGCAGGAGGGCGCAGCGGACCAGGCCGTCCCGTTCGGCGCCGGGGGCCGGGCGCAGTGCCTCGACCCCTTCGTGCAGGGCGCGCAGGGGGGCGGCGAGGCCGTTGGCCAGGTCGAGGAGGCGGCCGCCGCTGCGTCGGTTCTCGCTGAGGGAGAAGCGGGTGGCGGGGCTGCCGTCGGCGTGCGGGAAGTGCGCGGGGAAGTCGTCGAGGTTGGCGACGGAGGCGCCCCGCCAGCCGTAGATGGCCTGGCAGGGGTCGCCGACGGCGGTGACGGCGTGGCCGGTGCCCGCGGCGGGGGCGCCGTCCCGGGGCGAGCGGGTGCCGAAGAGCCCGGACAGCAGCAGCCGCTGGGCCACGGAGGTGTCCTGGTACTCGTCCAGGAGGACGATGCGGAACTCCTCGCGGAGCAGGGCGCCGACCTCGGGGCGGGTGGTGGCCAGGTGGGCGGAGAGGGCGATCTGGTCGCTGAAGTCGAGGAGGTCGCGGGAGCGCTTCGCGGCGCGGTAGCGGCCGGTCAGCTCCAGCAGTTCCAGGCGGGCCCGGGCCGCCGCGGGGACCTTGCGCAGGTCCTCGTTGCTCAGTCGGGTCTCGGCCAGCTCCGCGAGGAGGGCGGTGTCGTGGGCGCGGAGCGCGGCCGGTTCCACGAGGTGCTCGGACAGCTCGCCGTCGAGGGCGAGGAGGTCGGCGACGAGGTCGGGGACGGAGCGGGTGAGCGCCGGGTACGGGCCCGGGGCCTCGCGGAGCACTTGGGCGGCGAGCTGGAAGCGGGTGGCGTCCGCGAGCAGCCGGGAGCTGGGCTCCAGACCGATGCGCAGGCCGTGGTCGGTGAGGAGCTGCCCGGCGAAGGCGTGGTAGGTGGAGATCCGGGGCTCGCCGGTGGGCTCGGCGGCCGGGGACGGGTCCGGATCGGTGACCCCGGCGCGGACCAGGGCGGTCCGGACGCGTTCGGCGAGCTCCCCCGCCGCCTTGTTCGTGAAGGTTAGCCCGAGGACCTGCTCCGGGGCGACCTGGCCCGTGCCGACCAGCCAGACCACCCGGGCCGCCATCACCGTGGTCTTGCCCGAGCCGGCGCCGGCGACGATGACCTGGGGGGCGAGGGGGGCGGTGATGCAGGCGATCTGCTCGGGGGTGAAGGGGATGCCGAGGAGGGTTTTCAGTTGTTCGGGGTCGGTGATGCGGGACACGAGTAAGAGGCTAGCCGGGTGGGGTGACAGGGGGGTGGGGGTGCCGCTGCGCGGGGCCTCCTCCCCGCCCCGCCCCTTCCCGATACCGGGGCTCCGCCCCGGACCCCTTTCGGGGGCTCCGCCCCCGGACCCCCGCGCCTCAATCGCCGTCGGGGCTCGATGTGCTCCGCGTTCGCCTCGAACGCCGGCCGGGCTGCTGGGACGTGCCCGGTCAGTCCAGGAGTTGGCGGCCTTCGGGGCGGGCGCTGCAGGCCGTGCGGAAGGCGCAGTGGGTGCAGTGGCGGCCCGTCGCCGGGGTGAAGCGTTCGTCGAGGACGCGGCCGGCGGCGGTGGCGAGGAGGTCGCCGACCCACTCTCCGGCGAGGGGTTCCTGGGCCTGCACCTTGGGGACGCCCTCGCCGCCGTCCTTCTTGGCGGCGTCCTGGCGCAGGTGGACCAGTTCGGCGCCGCCCGGGGCAGGGCGCACCCCGGAGAACGCCTCGTCGACGGCGCCCTCGCGGACGGCCAGCTGGTAGACGGCGAGCTGGGGGTGGCGGAGCACCTCCTCGCCGCTGGGGGCGGATTTGCCGGTCTTGAAGTCGACCACGTAGGCGCGGCCCTGGGCGTCGGTCTCGACGCGGTCCATGGAGCCGCGGATGCGGATCCGGTACGGGTCCTCGTCGGGCCCGGCGGGGGTGCCGGCCTCCAGGGTGACGTCGAACTCGTGCTCGGTGGCCACCGTGGTGCGGCCGGCGCGGTCGGAGACGTGCCAGCGGAGGAAGCGCTCCAGGGCGGCACGGGCGTTCTCCTTCTCCTGGCCGGACTTCCAGGGGGCGTCGAAGGAGAGGGCGTCCCAGACGGAGTCGAGGCGTTCCATGAGGACGGCCAGGTCGGCCGGGGTGCGGCCGGAGGCCACCTCGTCGGCCAGGACGTGGACCACGTTGCCGAAGCCCTGGGCGGCCGTGGCGGGGGCGTCCGCCTTGACCTCGCGGCCAAGGAACCACTGGAGGGAGCAGGTGTTGGCGAGCTGGTCCAGGGCGCTGCCGGACAGCGCCACGGGCCGGTCCCGGTCGCGCAGGGGCACGCTGGAGCGGGTCGGTTCGTACAGCCCCCACCAGCGCTGCGGGTGTGCGGCGGGCACCAGCGGCTGCCCCTCCTCGTCGGCGAGGGCGGCGAGGCGGGCCAGCCGGCGGGCGGCGGCCTCGCGGAGCGCGGGCGTGGCGGTCGGGTCGACGGTGGTGGCGCGCAGTTCGGCGACCAGCGCGGACACGGCGAGCGGGCGGCGGGGGCGGCCGGTGACGTCCACGGGGGTGACGCCGAGTTCGGTGAGGAAGCGGGAGGGCTGGTCGCCGTCCTCGGCGGGGGCCTTGACGGCGGTGACCACGAGGCGGTCGCGGGCCCGGGTGGCGGCCACGTAGAACAGCCGGCGTTCCTCGGCGAGGAGGGCGCCGGGGGTCAGCGGGTCGGCGAGGCCGTCGGGGCCGATGCGGTCGGCTTCGAGGAGGGAGCCGCGGCGGCGCAGGTCGGGCCAGATGCCCTCCTGCACCCCGGCCACGACGACGAGCCTCCATTCCAGGCCCTTGGAGCGGTGGGCGGTCATCAGCCGGACGGCCTCGGGGGCGGTGACCCGCTTGCCGAGGGTGTCGGCGGCGATGTCCTCGGCGTCGAGCTGTTCGAGGAGGTTGAGGGCGCCCCGGCCGCCGGTGCGCTCCTCGGCGCGCGCGGCGGTCTCGAAGAGGGTGCAGACGGCGTCGAGGTCGCGGTCGGCGTTGCGGCCGCCGGGTCCGCCGCGGCGGGCGGAGCGCTCCAGGCGGACGGGCCAGCCGGTGCCGTTCCACAGCTCCCAGAGCGCTTCCTCGGCGGTGCCGCCGCCTTCGAGGAGTTCGCGGGTCTTGCGGAGGAGGAGGCCGAGGTTCTGGGCGCCGCGGGCGTAGCCGGGGTCGTGGGCGACGAGGCGTTCGGGTGCGGCGAGGGCCCGGGCGATCAGGAGGTCGGAGGGCGGCGGCACGCGATTGCCCGCGGCGCGTTCCTCCTCGCGGAGGGCGCGGCCGAGTTTCCGCAGGTCGGCGGCGTCCATGCCGCCGAGCGGGGAGGCGAGCAGTTCGATGGCGGTGTCCACCCCGATCCACGCCTCGCCGGGCGGGGTGGGGGCGGGGGTCTCGGGTCCGTCCGGCGCCCCTTCGTCGCCCTCCTCGTGCTCCCGCCCGTCCGCGGCACCCTGCTCCGGCCCGTACGGGTCCTCCCCGATCCCGGCCCCGGCCCCGACCTCGGCGTCGTCCGGACCCGCGGTCGCGGTGCCCGTGGCGGCGGTGGCGGTGACGCGGAGGGCGGTGAGGAGGGGGGCGACGGCCGGTTCGTGGCGGAGCGGGATGCCCGCGCCGTCGGTGGTGACGGGCACGCCCGCGGAGATCAGGGCGCGGCGGAAGGCGGGCAGGGCCCGGCCGCCGGCGCGGACCAGGACGGCCATGTCCTGCCAGGCCACCCCGTCCTCCAGGTGGGCGCGGCGGAGCACGTCGGCGATGTTGTCGAGCTCGGCGCCGGCCGTGGGGTAGGTGTACGCCTCGACGCGACCGCCGGGTCTGACGGGGCGCAGGTCGCGGTGGGCGCGGACGGCGGCGGCGGGGAGCCTCGGGACGGGCATCCGCTCGGTGAGGCGTCGGGTGGCGGCGAGCAGGGCGGTGCGGGAGCGGCGGCCGGTGTCGAGGACCTTGACAGTGGCGCCGGGGAAGTCCTCGGGGAAACCGAGGATGCCGCCGATGTCGGCGCCGCGGAAGGCGTAGATGGACTGGTCGGGGTCGCCGAAGGCGATGGTGTCGCGGCAGCCGAGGGCCTTGAGGAGGCGGACCTGCGAGGCGTCGGTGTCCTGGTACTCGTCGACGAAGACGGCGTCGTAGCGGGACCAGAGCCCGGCCTCGGGCCGTTCGGCGAGCAGCACGGCCCGGTGCACCAGCTCGGCGTAGTCCAGGGAGCCGGAGAGGTCGAGGACGTCGAGGTACTCGGCGAGGAAGTCGGCGGCGGCGCTCCAGTCGGGGCGGCCGGTGCGGGCGGCGAAGGCGCCGAGGGCCCGGGCGTCCAGGCCGAGCTCGCGGCTGCGGGCGAGGACGGCGCGGACCTCGTCGGCGAATCCGCGGGTGGTGAGGCAGGCGCGCAGTTCCTCGGGCCAGCGGATGGAGCCGAGCTCGCGCTGGCCGTCGAGGAGCTCGCGGACCATGACGTCCTGCTCGGGGCCGGACAGCAGGCGGAGCGGTTCGACGAAGAGGTCGGCGTCCTGGTGGGCGCGGACGAGGGCGTAGCAGAAGGAGTGGAAGGTGGTGGCCTGCGGGGCGCGGGCGCCGCCGAGGCGGAGAGCGGCCCGGTCGCGCAGTTCCACGGCGGCCTTGCGGCCGAAGGTGAGGACGAGGATCCGTTGCGGGTCGGTGCCGGCCTCGACGCGGGCGGCGACGGCCTCGACCAGGGTGGTGCTCTTCCCGGTGCCGGGGCCGGCGAGGACGAGCAGCGGGCCGCCGGTGTGGTCAACCACCGCCTGCTGCGCTGCGTCCAACAAGGGTGGATCGACTGGTTCCGGCCCGGTGCGCACCAGTCGGTACGCGTCATGGGGACGCGTACGCCGGGTGGAAGGGGAGGAACTCACGTGGATCGCCGGTCCTGGTGGTGGGTGTGCTGAGGCTCGCGCGCGTGGTGCGGCCCGTGGGGCCGCGGACGCGGACTGAAGACGCTACGCCACCGGAGGTGCCCGGCGCAGCGGACCCGGGGAGACTTCCGGGACGGACCGGGGGTCCCCCGTGCGGGGGTACCGGGCCCCGTACGGGTTCCGGATGGTCGAAGCTGTCAGATGTGAGGTTCCTCAAGCTCCGGTCCGGTGCCGCCGGCCCGGTCCGGCCCGTCCGCGGCGCGGCCCGCGGGCCCGTCGGGGCCCGTCGCGCCCTCGGGGACGGACCCGGTCCCGGACCCGTCCCAGCGGGCCCGCCGCATGTCCACGCGCGGGTACCGGCCGGGCTCGGGGCGGGCGGGGTCGCGCAGCGGGGTGCCCTCGGCGCGGTAGTGCTCCAGGGCGCGGGCCTCGTGGCCGGGGAGCAGGGCGCCGTCCGAACGGACCACCCTCCACCAGGGCACGGACCCGCCGTACAGGGCCATCGCCCGGCCCACCTGGCGGGGTCCGAGGCGCGGCCGGTCCGTTCCGGTCGGGGCGCCCGGGCCGCCGACGGCCCCCGCCGCGCGGGCCTCCCGGAGCTCCTCGTCCTCCTGGGTCAGCCACTCGGCGACGTCCCCGTAGGTCATCACCCGGCCGGGCGGAATCAGCTCGGCCGTCTCCAGGACCCGTTCCGCGTAGAGGGGGATCTCCGGGAGCCCGGAGGGGCCGGGGAGGGCGTGCTCGCTCATCCGTCCCATCCTGCCCTACGGGACCGACACCGCACCCTGCTGACCGCCCCGGCGGCCGGGCCGTGCCACCATCTTCCGGGCGGTGACTGGTGATACGAGATCAAGAAGTGACGGCGGAGACGGCGAAGGAGCAGGGTGTGGGCCCTCCGGACGTGCCGGACGTGGACGGCGGACACGTGGACCCCCTGGAGGTCGACGAACCGCTGCTGGCCGCCCGTGTGCACCGCCCCTCGGACCTGGTCCGGGTGCTCGTCGGCGTGCTGGGCATCGCCGTGGTCCTGGCGATCGCCGCCTTCGCGCACGGGACGACCGCGGGCCTGGAGGCCGACATCACGGAGGGCACCGGGCAGGCCCCGGACCTCCTGGTGCGGATCGCCGGTCTGGTGTCGAGCATCGCGGTGCTGCTGGTCCCGGTCGCCTTCGCCATCGAACGTCTGATCAAGAGGGACGGGTTGCGGATCGCGGACGGCGTGCTCGCGGCCGTCCTCGCGCACGGGGTCACCCTCGCCACCGACCTGTGGGTCTCCCGGGCCGCCCCCGACACCGTGCAGGACGCCCTGACCCGCGCCACCGGGGTCGGCGACGCGCTCACCGATCCCGTCCACGGCTACCTCGCCCCCGTGATCGCCTACATGACCGCGGTGGGCATGACCCGCCGGCCGCGCTGGCGGGTGGCGCTGTGGGTGGTGCTGCTGCTGGACGCGCTGGCCATGCTGGTCGGCGGGTACACCACGCCGTTCTCGATCATCCTGACCGTGTTGATCGGCTGGACCGTGGCCTACGCCACGCTGTACGCCGTCGGCTCCCCGAACATCCGGCCCACCGGGCAGAACCTCCTCGCGGGCCTGCGCCGGGTCGGCTTCGCCCCGGTGTCGGCGCAGCGCCTGGAGGAGTCCTCCGAGGCACCCGAGCACAGCGACCGCGGCCGCCGCTACCTGGTCCACCTGGAGGAAGGGCCGCCGCTGGACGTGACGGTCGTGGACCGGGAGCAGCAGGCCCAGGGCTTCTTCTACCGCGTGTGGCGCCGGCTCACCCTGCGCGGGATCACCACCCGCCGCAGCCTCCAGTCCCTGCGGCAGGCGCTGGAGCAGGAGGCGCTCCTCGCGTACGCGGCCATCGCGGCGGGCGCGCGCGCCCCGAAGCTGATCGCCACCTCCGAGCTGGGCCCCGACGCCGTGATGCTGGTGTACGAGCACCTGGGCGGTCGGAGCCTGGACGCGCTGGCCGACGAGGAGATCACCGACGAGCTGATCCGCAACGCCTGGCAGCAGGTCAAGGCCCTCCAGTCGCGGCGGATCGCGCACCGGCGACTCACCGGGGACGCCCTGGTGGTGGATCGTTCCGGCAATGTCACCCTCACCGACCTGCGGGGCGGTGAGATCGCGGCCGGTGACCTGGTGCTGCGGATGGACATCGCGCAGCTGCTGACCACGCTCGGCCTGCGGGTCGGCGCGGGCCGCTCGGTGGGCGCGGCGGTGGAGACCCTCGGCGGGGACGCGGTGGCGGACTGCCTGCCGCTGCTCCAGCCGATCGCGCTGAGCCGCTCCACCCGCGCGACGCTGCGCCGGCTGGGTCGGGAGCGGGCGGAGCGGGAACGCGAGGCCGTGCTGGCCGCCTCCAAGGCGGCGAAGGAACAGCGGGAGGCCGAGTCCGCGGCGGCCCGGAAGTCCCCGAAGGCCGAGAAGAAGGCGGACAAGAAGGCCGAGAAGCAGGCGCTGGACGTGGCCCTGGACGAGGCCCGCGAGGAGGACCTGCTCAGCCAGATCCGCCGCCAGGTGCTGCTGATCCGCCCGCAGGCCCCGGTGGAGCCGGCCCGGCTGGAGCGGATCCGGCCGCGGACCCTCGTCAGCTTCATCGCGGGCGCCTTCGCCGCGTACTTCCTGCTCTCGCAGCTGACCCACGTGCAGTTCGACAAGGTCATCGAAGAGGCGCAGTGGGGTTGGGTGGCCACCGCGGCCGCCTTCTCCGCGCTGAGCTACTTCGCGGCGGCGATGAGCCTGCTGGGCTTCGTTCCCGAGCGGGTGCCGTTCCTGCGGACGGTACTGGCGCAGGTCGCCGGCTCCTTCGTGAAGCTGGTGGCGCCGGCGGCGGTCGGCGGTGTGGCGCTGAACACGAGGTTCCTGCAGCGGCAGGGGGTGCGGCCGGGGCTGGCGGTGGCCAGCGTCGGTGCCTCCCAGCTCTTCGGACTGGGCGCGCACGTGCTGCTGCTGCTGTCCTTCGGCTATCTGACGGGCACCGAGAAGACCCCGGAGATGACCCCGTCCCGGACGGTCATCGCCGGTCTGCTGACGGTGGCGGTGCTCGTGCTCGTGGTCACCGCCATCCCGTTCCTGCGGAAGTTCGTGGTCTCCCGGGTGCGGGCGCTGTTCGCGGGCGTGGTGCCCCGGATGCTGGACGTGCTCCAGCGTCCGCAGAAGCTCCTCACCGGCATCGGGGGCATGCTGCTGCTGACGGGCTGCTTCGTGATGTGCCTCGACGCGTCGATCCGGGCCTTCGGCGGGGGGCAGGCGGTCAGCTACGCCTCCATCGCGGTGGTCTTCCTCGCGGGCAACGCGCTGGGGTCGGCGGCGCCGACCCCCGGTGGTGTGGGCGCGGTCGAGACCACGCTGACGCTGGGTCTGATCGCGGTGGGGCTGGACAAGGAGATCGCGATCTCGGCGGTGCTCCTGTTCCGGCTGATGACCTTCTGGCTGCCGGTGCTGCCGGGGTGGATCTCGTTCAACCACCTGACGCGCAAGGATGCGATCTAGGCCGTGTCTTCCGGATCTTGCCTGGCCCGCGCCGCCTGGCACCGCACCTCGCGGCGTTGCCGGAAAGCCTGATTACGTCCAGTAGGCAGGCTTCCCGGCGCCTTGCGATGCACGGCACCAGACGCCGCGGGCCTCACCGGCAAGATCCAAAAGACACGACCTAGCCGCCTCGGCGGGGCCAAGTCTGCCCGGGGGGGGCGGTGCGGACCGTGGGTGGTTGCTCGCGCCGTTCCCCGCGCCCCTGGGTTCCCCTGCCCGGCGGAGCCTGCGGGCCGTGGGTGGTTGCTCGCGCCGTTCCCCGCGCCCCTGAGTTGCCCCCTGCCCGGCGGGCGCCTGCAGGCCGTGCGTGGTTGCTCGCGCCGTTCCCCGCGCCCCTGACAGGGCGCGGGTGAGCCGGGGAGCGGCAGGCTCCAGGGGCGCGGGGAACTGCGCGAACGGGCCGCACCCGGCCGCAGCTGGACGCGAGACCTGGCCCCCGGGAGGTCAGCGGGGCAGGAGGAGGGTGGTCAGGAGGAGGGTCGAGGCGGCGATTTCCACGGCGCCGACGACCGCCGGCTTCAGGCCCCGGCCCGGGAGGGCCGCCGCCCGGGCCAGGTAGAGGGCGAAGGGCACCGCCAGCCAGGGGTCCAGCCGGGCGGCGAGGGCCAGGGCCACCGCGTGGAAGGCCACCGAGGCCCGGCGGTAACCGGCCGAGTTCCGTTCGCGGATCATCGTCTTCACGTACGGCACGGTGCCGCCGAAGTAGAGCAGGCAGGCGAGCGCGGGCCGCCATCCCTCGGCGAGGGTGCCGCCGCCCAGCCGGAGCGCGACCAGCAGCATCCCGCAGGCCGGGACCACCGCCGCCAGTCCGTTGAGCAGGGCCCGTTCCCGGTTGCGCCACGCGTACAGGGTGTTCACCGCGAGGAAGGGCAGGGCGGCCGCGGCCGCGAGGAGCAGCCACGGGTGGGCCGGGACCAGGGGCGGTCCGCAGGCCGCGAGGACCGCGGCGGAGACGAGGCCGGGCCGCACGTGCCGGGCGGCGGCCCGCGGGTTGCGGGAGTGCCGGCGCAGCCGCAGCCACTGCTGGCCATGGAAGACGGTCACATACCCGGCGAACCAGGCCGCGGCGAGCGGCAGGTGCGCGGGGGACGGGCGCCCGAGGAACACGCCCAGCAGGAAGGGCACGGCGAGCATGGCCCAGGCCCCGTGCTGGTCGGGCAACCAGCCGCCGCGCCGGCGGCGCCGGGCCCCGCCGCGCGCACCCCCACCGGACCGCGCCCGGCCCCCGCCACCCGCACCGGCGCGGGCGCCGCCATCCGAACCCCCGCCGGGCGCGCGGGTGTCGGCGGGCAGGGGCGCGGGGGTGGCCGGCACGGGGAACCGCCTTCGGTGGGCCGGCACGGCGGACGCGCCCGGCGAAATCGGAATCGGAGCGCGGTATTTCCCATCCCCGCGCGCGAGTTGACGTCCCTCCAGGGTGGCACCGGTGGGCCCGGGAAACTCCGGGAGGAGGGCCCTGCGGATCGGGACCTTTGTCACCGGAACGGCGTCTTCCGGGGACGTACGGTCGATTCCTGGGGCCTCCTGCCCGGTATTCCCCGGGTGCCGCCGGGGCCCGGAACAGCATGTCTTCCCGGCCTGGAGGGTCGCGTTGCAGAAGCATCAGGGCGCAGCACAGGACGCCGCCGACGCACTGGTCAGGGCGGGGAGCTTCTTCACCCGCGCCGAGGTGTCCGAGGACCTGAGGACGGTGCACCGCACCGGCGGTCGGGCTGCCGAGGCCTTCTACCGGGACCGGTGGAGCCACGACAAGGTGGTGCACTCCACGCACGGGGTGAACTGCACCGGGTCCTGCCGGTGGAAGGTCTTCGTCAAGGACGGGATCATCACCTGGGAGACCCAGGCCACGGACTATCCCTCGGTGGGTCCGGACCGGCCCGAGTACGAGCCCCGGGGGTGCCCGCGCGGCGCCTCCTTCTCCTGGTACAGCTACTCCCCCACCCGGGTGCGCTACCCGTACGTCCGGGGCGCGCTGCTGGAGATGTACCGGGAGGCGAAGGAGCGGCTCGGCGATCCGGTGCTGGCCTGGGCGGACATCCAGGCGGATCCGGAGCGGCGCCGGCGGTACCAGCGGGCCCGCGGCAAGGGCGGCCTGGTTCGGGCGACCTGGGAGGAGGCGTCCGAGCTGGTGGCCGCCGCGCACGTGCACACCATCAAGGAGCACGGGCCGGACCGGGTGGCGGGCTTCTCCCCGATTCCGGCCATGTCGATGGCCTCGCACGCGGCGGGCGCCCGCTTCCACTCCCTCATCGGCGCGCCGATGCTGAGCTTCTACGACTGGTACGCGGACCTGCCGGTGGCCTCGCCGCAAGTGTTCGGCGACCAGACGGACGTGCCGGAGTCCGGGGACTGGTGGGACGCGGCCTACCTGATGATGTGGGGCTCGAACGTCCCCGTGACCCGGACCCCGGACGCGCACTGGATGGCCGAGGCCCGCTACCGCGGTCAGAAGGTCGTCACGGTCTCCCCCGACTACGCGGACAACACCAAGTTCGCCGACGAGTGGATGCACCCGCACCCGGGCACGGACGGGGCCCTGGCCCTGGCGATGGGGCACGTGATCCTCAAGGAGTTCTTCGTCGACAAGGAGACCCCCTTCTTCGCGGACTACGTGCGCCGGTACACCGACCTGCCGTTCCTGGTCACCCTGAGGGAGACGGAACAGGGCCTGGTGCCGGGCAAGTTCGTGACCGCGGCCGATCTCGGGGAGGACACCGAGAACGCCGAGTGGAAGACGGTCCTGCTGGACGAGGCCACGGGCGAGCCGGTGGTCCCGAACGGCACCCTCGGCCACCGCTGGGGCACGGGCGAGCAGCCCGACTGGAACCTCGACCTCGGTGACACCGTGCCCCGACTGACCCTGCACGGCGACACCGACGGGACCGCGGAGACCGCGGAGATCGTGCTGCCGCGGTTCGAGGCCGACGAGGAGGGCACCGTCCGCCGCGGGGTCCCGGTCCGACGGCTCGGCGGACACCTGGTCACCACCGTCCTCGACCTGATGCTGGCCCAGTACGGGGTGGCCCGGCCGGGGCTGCCGGGCAGCTGGCCCACCTCCTACGAGGACGCCACCCAGCCCGGTACCCCCGCCTGGCAGGAGTCCCTGACCTCGGTGCCCGCCGCGCAGGCGACCCGGGTGGCCCGGGAGTTCGCGGAGACCGCCGAGAAGTCGCGGGGCCGCTGCATGATCCTCATGGGCGCCGGCACCAACCACTGGTTCCACTCCGAGACGATCTACCGCTCCTTCCTGGCACTGCTGACCCTCACCGGCTGCCAGGGCCGCAACGGCGGCGGCTGGGGCCACTACGTGGGCCAGGAGAAGTGCCGCCCCGTCACCGGCTGGGCCACCCTCGCCGCCGCCTCCGACTGGTCCCGGCCGCCCCGCCAGATGATCGGCGCCGCCTGGTTCTACCTGCACACCGGCCAGTGGCGGTACGACACCCTGCCCGCGGAGGCGCTGGCCTCCCCGCTGGGCACGGGGGCCTTCGCCGGGATGTCGGGGGCGGACTGCCTGGCCGCCTCGGCCCGGATGGGCTGGATGCCCTCCTACCCGACCTTCGACCGCAACCCCCTCGAACTGGGCGCCGCCGCCGACCCGGTGGCGGAGGCGGTGGCCGAACTGAAGGCGGGCACCCTCGGCTTCGCCGGGGAGGACCCCGACGCCCCCCGGAACTGGCCGCGCGTGCTCAACGTGTGGCGGGCCAATCTGCTCGGCTCCAGCTCCAAGGGCAACGAGTACTTCCTCAAGCACCTCCTCGGCACCCACTCCAACCTGCCCGAGGACGGACCGCGCTGCTCGCCCCGTGACGTCACGTACCGGGAGGAGGACGTGGAGGGCAAGCTCGACCTGCTGATGAGCATGGACTTCCGGATGACCTCCACGACCCTGCTGTCGGACGTGGTGCTGCCGGCCGCCACCTGGTACGAGAAGCACGACCTGTCGTCCACGGACATGCACCCCTTCCTGCACGCCTTCACCCCGGCCGTGGACCCGCCCTGGCAGGCCCGTTCCGACTACGACGCCTTCCTGGCGATCGCCCGCCGCTTCGGCGAGCTGGCCGGGGAGCACCTGGGCGTCCGCAAGGACCTGGTCGCCACCGCCCTCCAGCACGACACCCCGGGCGGGGAGATGGCCCAGCCCGGCGGGGTGGCCCTGGACTGGTCGAAGGGCGAGTGCGAGCCCGTACCGGGCCGCACCCTGTACAACCTGGCCGTCGTCGAGCGGGACTACGGGGCGGTGGGCGAGAAGTTCGCCGCGCTGGGTCCGCTCGTGGACCGGCTGGGCGTGACCACCAAGGCCGTCACCTACGAGGTGTCGGAGGAGGTCGCCTACCTCGCCGCGAAGAACGGCACGGTCCGCGGCGGCCCGGCCGACGGCCGTCCCCGCCTGGACACCGCGCAGCGGGCCTGCGAGGCGATCCTGTCGCTGTCGGGCACCAGCAACGGCCGGCTGGCCACCCAGGGCTTCGAGACCCTGGAGAAGAAGGTCGGCACCCCCCTGGCCCACCTGGCGGCCGAGGCCGAGGGCAAGCGGATCACCTTCGCGGACACCCAGGCCCGGCCGGTGCCGGTGATCACCTCTCCGGAGTGGTCCGGCTCGGAGTCGGGCGGCCGCCGCTACACCGCCTTCACCGTCAACACCGAACAGCTCAAGCCCTGGCACACCCTCACCGGCCGCCAGCACTTCTTCCTCGACCACGACTGGCTCCACGAGGTCGGCGAGTCCCTGCCGGTGTACAAGCCGCCGCTGGACATGCACCGGCTGTACGGCGAGCCCGAGCTGGGCAGCACCGACGGCACGAGCGTGGCGGTGCGGTACCTCACCCCGCACAACAAGTGGGCGATCCACAGCCAGTACCAGGACAACCTGTACATGATGACGCTGGGTCGCGGCGGCCAGACGGTGTGGATGTCCCCGCAGGACGCCGAGGCCATCGGGGTCGCGGACAACGACTGGATCGAGGCCGTCAACCGCAACGGCGTGGTCACCGCCCGCGCGATCGTCTCCCACAAGATGCCGCCCGGCACGGTCTACATGAACCACGCCCAGGAGCGGACGGTCGGCGTCCCCAAGACGGAGAAGACCGGCCGCCGCGGCGGCATCCACAACTCCCTGACCCGCGTGATGCTCAAGCCCACGCACCTCGTGGGCGGTTACGCCCAGCTCACCTGGGCCTTCAACTACCTCGGCCCGACCGGCAACCAGCGCGACGAGGTGACCGTGATCCGGCGCCGCTCGCAGAAGGTGGAGTTCTAGTCGCATGCGCGTCATGGCACAGATCGCGATGGTGATGAACCTCGACAAGTGCATCGGCTGCCACACCTGCTCGGTCACCTGCAAGCAGGCGTGGACCAACCGGCAGGGCACCGAGTACGTCTGGTTCAACAACGTCGAGACCCTCCCCGGACAGGGCTACCCGCGCCGCTGGGAGGACCAGGAGAAGTGGAAGGGCGGCTGGGAGCGGACCCGCTCCGGCCGGCTGCGGCTGCGGGCCGGCGGCCGGCTGGCCAAGCTCGGCAAGCTGTTCGCCAACCCCGACCTCCCGGAGATCGCGGACTACTACCAGCCCTGGACCTACGAGTACAAGAACCTCACGGAGGCCCCGGCCGGGCAGGACCTGCCCGTGGCCCGCCCCGTCTCGCAGGTCACCGGCGAGCCCGTGGACAAGATCGAGTGGGGTCCGAACTGGGACGACAACCTCGGCGGCGCCCCCGAACACGGCCCGAAGGACCCGGTGATCGAGAAGATCCGGGAGGAGGTGGGCGAGAAGATCCGCTTCGAGTTCGAGCAGAGCTTCATGTTCTACCTGCCGCGGATCTGCGAGCACTGCCTGAACCCGGCCTGCGTCTCCTCCTGCCCCTCCGGGGCCATGTACAAGCGGGAGGAGGACGGCATCGTCCTGGTGGACCAGGACCGGTGCCGCGGCTGGCGGATGTGCGTCACCGGCTGCCCCTACAAGAAGGTCTACTTCAACCACCACACCGGCAAGGCCGAGAAGTGCACCTTCTGCTTCCCGCGGATCGAGGTGGGCGTGCCCACGGTGTGCTCCGAGACCTGCGTGGGCCGGATGCGCTACCTGGGCGTGATGCTCTACGACGCCGACAAGGTGGCCGAGGCCGCGGCCGTGGAGGACGAGCAGGACCTCTACCCGGCGCAGGTGGAGTGCTTCCTCGACCCGCACGACCCCGAGGTGGCCCGCGCCGCCCGCGCCTCCGGGATCACCGAGGAGTGGCTGGACGCCGCCCGCCGCTCCCCCGTGTACGACCTCATCGCCACCTACCAGGTGGCCCTGCCCCTGCACCCGGAGTACCGGACCATGCCGATGGTCTGGTACGTGCCCCCGCTCTCCCCGGTGGTCGACGCCGTGGCCGCCACCGGCCGGGACGGGGAGGACGCCGGCAACCTCTTCGGGGCCGTGGACGCCCTGCGCATCCCGGTGGAGTACCTGGCGGAGATCCTCACCGCCGGGGACACCCACGTGGTGGAGGCCGTGCTGAAGCGGATGGCCGCCATGCGCTCCTACATGCGGCGGATCAACCTCGGCGAGGAGCGGGACGAGTCCCTGGCCCGGGCGGTCGGCCTGACCGGCACCGAGCTGGAGGACATGTTCCGGCTGCTGGCCGTGGCCAAGCTGGAGGACCGCTTCGTGATCCCCACCGCCGCCCGGCCCGAGGCCGAGGCGCTGGCCGACGGCCACCCGCTGCCCGCCGAGGAGGCCGGCTGCCCGGTGGGCGCCCTGCCCTCCCCGAAGGCGACCCTCAACCTCGGCGCCACCCGGAGGAACCCGTGACCACCGCGCCCCTCGGCCCCGACGCCCTGGTCCGCCTCGTCGCGGGCGCCCTCCTCCAGTACCCCGGAGACCGCTTCCACGATGAACTGCCACGGCTCCGTGCGGCCCTCACCGGGGCGTCCCCCGAACCGGCCGCCCTTCTCCGGGCCTTCCTCGACGAGACCGAGACCCTGGCCCCGCTCGCGCTGTGCGAGCGGTACACGAACACGTTCGACACCCGCAACCGACGCTGCCTGTACCTGACCTGGTGGACGGACGGGGACACCCGGCGGCGCGGCCTGTCGCTGGTCCGCCTCAAGCGGATCTACCGGGACTTCGGCCTGGAGTACGCCGGGGAGGAACTGCCCGACTTCCTGCCCGTGGCCCTGGAGTTCGCGGCCCTGCGCGAGGAGGCCGGCACCGAGCTCCTCCAGGAGCACCGGGCCGGTCTGGAGCTGCTGCGGCTGGCCCTCGCCGAGTCCGGCGGCCCCTACGCCCCGGTGCTCACCGCGGTCTGCGCCACCCTGCCCGGCCCCTCCCCCGAGACCAAGGCCGAGGCCCGCGCCCTCGCCGCGAGCGGGCCCCCGCAGGAACTGGTCGGCGCGGGCACCGCCCTCGAACCCTTCGGCCCCGGACTGGACGCCCCCGAGGACCTGCCGGTCGCCCTGCGCGGCGGCGGCCCCGCCCCCCGCGACCTCCCCTGGCCCGCCCTCCCCGAAAGGCTGCCCGCATGACCGACCTGCTGCTGTGGGGCGTACTGCCGTACGTCTCCGTCGTCCTGCTGGTCGCGGGCACCGTCTGGCGCGCCCGCTACGACAGGTTCGGCTGGACCACCCACTCCAGCCAGCTCCACGAGTCCCGGCTGCTGCGGATCGGCTCCCCGCTCTTCCACTTCGGCATGCTCTTCGTGGTGCTGGGCCACGTGGTGGGACTGCTGGTGCCGATGAGCTGGACCGACGCCCTGGGCCTGAGCGACCACGCCTACCACCTGATGGCCGTGTCCACGGGTGCCGTCGCGGGCCTGGCGGCCGCGGTGGGCATCGGGATCCTGGTGTGGCGACGGTTCCGGGTGCCGGCCGTGCGCCGCGCCACCCTGCGCAGCGACCACCTGATGTACACCTTCCTGCTCGGCGCGATCCTCCTCGGCATCACCGCGACCGTGCTCAACTCCACGGGCGCGACGAATGGTTACAACTACCGCGAGGGCATCTCCCCGTGGTTCCGCAGCCTGTTCACCCTCTCCCCGGACCACGCGCTCATGCAGGGCGCGCCGTTGGCCTTCAAGCTGCACATCCTGTGCGGGTTCACCCTGTTCGCGCTGATCCCGTACTCGCGGCTGGTGCACATGTTCTCGGCGCCCGTGCGGTACCTGTTCCGCCCGTACGTGGTCTACCGCCGCCGGGACCCGGAGCTGCTGGCCAACCGCGAGCAGAAGCGCGGTTGGGAGCGGGTCTCGTGAGCGCCGCGCGCCGACCGGCCGTGGTGCGCCGTCCCCGGCACCCGGTGGGCGAACGCCCCTTCATCGTGATCTGGGAGGCCACCCGGGCCTGCCCGCTGGCCTGCCTGCACTGTCGGGCCGAGGCGCAGACCGCCCGGCATCCCGAGGAGCTGGACGGGGCGGCGGCCCGCCGCGTGATGGACCAGGTGGCGGCCTTCGGGCGGCCCTCCCCGCTGTTCGTGATCACGGGCGGGGACCCCTTCCAGCGGCCCGATCTCATCGAGCTGGTCGCCTACGGCACCCGGCTCGGGCTGCGGGTGGCGGTTTCGCCCTCCGGGACGCCGACCCTGACCCGGGAGAACCTGGCGGCGATCCGGGAGGCGGGGGCGGTGGCCGTCTCGCTCTCCCTGGACGGCTCCACCGCCGAGCGGCACGACGCCTTCCGCGGCGTGCCCGGGGTGTACGAGTGGACCCTGGAGGGCTGGCGGGCGGCCCGGGAGCTGGGCCTGAAGGTGCAGGTCAACACCACGGTGACCCGGCACAGCCTGGACGACCTGGCGGACGTCGCCGCGGTGGTGCGGCGGGAGGGGGCCCTGCTGTGGTCCGGCTTCCTGCTGGTGCCGACCGGGCGCGGGGAGCGGTTGGACGGGCTGACCCCGGAGGAGACCGAGGACGCCCTGCACTTCCTGTACGACTGCGGGGCGGTGTTCGCGACGAAGACCACCGAGGGGCACCACTTCCGCCGGGTGGCGCTCCAGCGGGCCGTGCTGGACGCCCGCGGCGAGCGGCCGGAGCTGGGGCCGCTGTACGCGCGGCTGTCCGAACGGGCGGCGGAGCTGGGGTTGTTCGAGGGCGAGCGGCGGGCGGTGCGGCGGCCTCCGATGGACGTGTCCTCCGGCCGGGGGTTCGTGTTCGTCTCGCACACCGGCGAGGTGCACCCGAGCGGGTTCCTGCCGCTGTCCGCGGGGAACGTCCGCGAGAGCGAACTGATGGACCTGTACCGGGGGTCCGAGCTGTTCACGGCCCTGCGCGACCCCTCCCGGCTGGGCGGGAAGTGCGGCCGGTGCGAGTTCAGGACGGTGTGCGGGGGCTCCCGGTCCCGGGCCTACGGGGTGAGCCGGGACGTGCTGGCGGCGGATCCGTACTGCGCGTACCGGCCGGGCTCCTTCCCCTACCAGGAGGAGCTGCGGGTCCTGACCGAAAGCATGAGGACACAAGGGACACCCAGCCCATATGTTCAGTAAGGGAACATTTCTCTGCGGGAGAGCGGACACATGCATTCGGTGATCGTCGTCGGCGGTGGCATCAGCGGACTCGCGGCGGCCTGGGAGCTGCGCGGACGGGCGGACGTCACCGTCCTGGAGAGCGCGCACCGGGTCGGCGGCAAACTGCGGACCGGCACCCTCGCCGGGGTCACCGTGGACGAGGGCGCCGAATCCCTGATGGCCCTGCGCCCCGAGGCCGTGGAACTGGCCGCGGCCGTCGGACTGGGCGACGCCCTCTGCGATCCGGCCCGGTCCCCCACCACCATCTGGACCCGCGGCGCCCTGCGCCCGCTGCCCGCCGGCCACGTGATGGGCGTGCCCACCGACCCGGCCGCCCTGGAAGCCTCCGGGCTGCTCTCCCCGGAGGGCGTGGCCCGGGCCGCCCGCGAGGCGGAACTGCCCGCCCCGCCGCTCGCCGACGACTGCTCGGTGGCCTCCTACCTGGCGGGCCGCTTCGGCCAGGAGACCGTGGACCGGCTGGTGGAACCCCTCCTCGGCGGCATCTACGCCGGACGGGCCGACCGGCTCTCGCTCCGGGCGGCCATGCCCCGCATCGCGGCGGTGGCCGAACAGGGCGGCGCGCTGCTGCCCGCCCTGCTGCGGATGCGGGCCGCCGGCGCGCCCCGCCCGGCCCCGGTGGCCGTCCAGGGCGTCCGCGGCGGCACCGGACGCTTCCCGCAGGCCGTGGCCGCCGCCTCCGGCGCCCGGATCCTCACCTCCACCACCGCCCGCTCCCTCCAGCGGCTGCCGGGCGGCGGCTGGCGCGTGCAGGCCATGACCGGGGACGGCCCCCTGACCATGGCGGCCGACGGGGTGGTCCTCGCCCTGCCCGCCCACGCCGCCGCCGAGCTGCTGCGCCCGCACTCCCCGATGGCCGAGGAGGAGCTGGCGGGCATCGCGCACGCCTCCACCGCCGTGATCACGATGGCCTTCGCCCGGGACCGGGCGCACGCCCTGCCCACCGGGAACGGCTTCCTGGTGCCCCCGGTGGACGGACACCTGCTGAAGGCGGCCTCCTTCCTCTCGAACAAGTGGTCCTGGCTGGCCGAGGCCGCCCCGGAGACCTTCGTGCTGCGGGCCTCGGTGGGCCGGGCCGGCGAGCAGGGCCCGCTGGACCTCACCGACCGGCAGCTGGTCCGGGCCGCCATCGGCGAACTGCACCTGGCCGCGGGCCCCCTCGGGGAGCCGGTGGCGACCCGGGTGACCCGCTGGGACCGGGGACTCCCCCAGTACGGGGTGGGGCACCGCGAGCGGGTGGGCCGGATCCGCGAGGCCGTCTCCAAGCTGCCCGGCCTCGCCGTCTGCGGGGCCGCGTACGAGGGCGTGGGCGTGGCCGCGTGCGTGGCCACCGGCCGGGCCGCGGCCCGCGGACTCCTGGCCCCCGCGGCCTGACCCGGGCCGTCCGGCCCGCGGCCGGGCACCCGCATGGGGTAGTGGGCGGGCGGGCTCCCGCGGACCGGCAGAGGATGGGCCCATGCCGACCTCCGCCGGGCTGCGTGGCGCAGCCGCCCTGACCGCCGCCCTGCTGGCCCTCGCCGGGTGCTCCGGCTCGAACGACGACGGCTCCGTGAAGGCGGCGCCCGAGCTCCGCTGGGACTCCTGCCCCGCCCCGAACGCCGCCGAGGGCGACGGCCGCCCGCCGGGCGCCGAGTGGGAATGCGCGGGCCTGGACGTGCCCCTGGACTACGACGACCCCGACGGCAAGACCATCGAGCTGGCCCTCATCCGCTCCAAGGCCCTCGACCCCGGGAAGCGGATCGGCTCGCTCGTGTTCAACTTCGGCGGGCCCGGCGGCTCCGGGGTGGCCGCGCTGCCCGGCGCCGCCCAGGACTACCAGCGGCTCCGGCAGCGCTTCGACCTGGTCTCCTTCGATCCCCGCGGCGTGGGCCGCAGCGCGCCCGTGACCTGCCTGGACGACCGCCGATTGGACGCGTACTACCAGGGCGACTCCTCCCCGGAGGGCCCGGTCGAGGAGAGGGCCTACCTGGACGGGCTCAAGCGGTACGCGGCGGCCTGCGAGAAGAACTCGGCCACCGTCCTGCCGCACGTGGGGACCCCGGACGCGGCCCGCGACCTGGACCGGATCCGGCAGGCCCTGGGCGACGAGAAGCTGTACTACTTCGGGATCTCGTACGGCACGGAACTGGGCGGTGTGTACGCCCACCAGTTCCCGGACAAGGTGGGCCGGGCCGTGTTCGACGCGGTGGTGGACCCGACCAAGACCTCCGAGCAGGGCTCCCTCGGGCAGGCCCAGGGCTTCCAGCTGGCCCTGGGGAACTTCGCGAAGGACTGCGTGGACCGCGGGGAGGACTGCCGGCTGCCCGGCACCACCGCCGAGGAGGTCGAGCAGGGCATCGTGGACCTCCAGAAGCGGCTGCGGGCCGCCCCGATCCCCGGCAGCGGCGACCGGAAACTGACCGAGACCGCCGCCACCAACGGCATCGCGCAGGCCCTGTACTCGAAGGAGTTCTGGCCGCTGCTGGAACAGGGCCTGGACGAGGCCGACGGCGGCCAGGGCCAACTGCTGCTCGCCCTGTCCGACGCGATGAACGGCCGGAACCAGAACGGCACCTACAGCAACATCGGGGCCGCCAACACGGCCATCAACTGCGCCGACTACGAATCCCGTTACACCCTGGCGCAGACCAAGGCGGCGCTGCCCCGGTTCCGGGCCGCCTCGCCGGTCTTCGGGGACTTCCTCGGCTGGGGGCTGCTCGGGTGCAGCGCCTGGCCGGTGCCCGGGGCCTGGGAGACCCCCGACGTCAGCGCGCCCGGCGCCGCCCCGATCCTGGTGATCGGCAACACCGGCGACCCGGCCACCCCCTACGAGGGGGCCCGGAAGATGGTCGAGCGGCTCGGCGAGGGCGTGGGCGTGGAGCTGACCTTCGAGGGCGAGGGCCACGGCGCCTACAACAGCGGGGACCGCTGCGTGCAACGGGCGGTGGACGGCTACCTGCTGGACGGCAAGGTGCCCGCGGCGGACACCGTCTGCAAGGCCACCTGACCGGCCGCCGACCCAGTCGGTGGTACATCTTTACGTCGGCAGGGGTCTTCCTGGGGCACCGCATGCTTCGCGGGTACCACCAGGAGGGAGCGGCATCCGTCCTGTCCCTCGGCGCATCCGGACAGAACTCTCAGTCAGCAGCTCGTCCGCCTCCAGGCTGACCTCGCACCGAGAATGAGAGCTGCCAACCCTCCTCGGTCTGCCCATCCAGCGTAAGACGCCAGGTGTAGCGCTTACCTGGCATCAGAGGAAGGGGTCCTACACCGATCGCAAGCGGCACGTCCAGCGGAGTGCCCGGGGCGAGCCCGGGTGGGCGCCCCACCTCGACCTGCCCTTCGATCCGGAGCGGCTGCAGGCCCAGGGGGCCCTGCTGCTGCACTGCCTTACCGTCTTGATCAACGAGCTCCAGAACGAATTTGATCGGAGTATTGGCCTGGTTCCACGGCACCTCGATCTTGAGCGCTACGGCGCTGGGGCTGGGCATCGGCCCCGTGACGCTCCACCCTCCACCAGAAATGAAGAGCTTGCCCTCTGCCACCTGTGCGTGGTCACAGAGCATCATGGTCACCCTCATAGGGCGAACGGTCCTTTCAGGAGACCAGCGTCCTGTCATCGCCAGCTGTCAAGCGTAGGTCGGGCTGCTCATCACGACCTTGACCGTTGCTGTTGTGCCGGTTACGACGACGACTGGTGCGACATCGTCTTGCGAGCCTTGCAGCCACATTGGAGCACTGGGCGAAGCATTGAGGATCTTCACTGTGTTGCCCGGCCTCGGCTGACTGACTTGCTCTCGAAATTCGAACGGTTCGCCCTCCAGGTAGAAGGGCAGCCCGTCCTGAACAAGCCCCCTCACCTCGGCGAGCGAGTCCCCGACAGCCGCAAAGCCCGCAACATCCCGAGACTCTGCCCACCAGGAGCCGCCTTCTTGGTGGTAGAGCACAGTAATGGTCTGCATCTCACTTCCCTCCCAGGAGTCGCAGGGCCGCATCAGGGCTCAGTCCGATGTCATTGACAAGGTACTTCCGAACAAGCCCAGGCGGTACGGTGACTCCGTCATGGAAAGAGAAGAGCAACTGTGGGTAGCCCTCTGACCTCAAGATGCGATGCGATCCCTTCTGTCGAACGATCACATAGCCGAGCGGTTGGCGCAGCAGCACCCCTAGCAGGGCACTTGCCTTCATAGACGGAAACTCGGGCGGCACGCGGCAAGCATTCCATGTCGCTGTACGCGCCGGCCCTAAGTTCATCAGATGCGCTGAAAGCAGTGTGAAACCACTGCGATCGTCGTTCTTCGCTGGTACCTCACGCATTCCGGAAGACTTGCCCTGGCGCAGATGGCAGGCCGCAGGAGACTCCTCAAAGCCGCTCGTTCACATCTGAGCGGCCTCTTGCGGACCGACCGGCACCGCCCGCACGGCACGGCCGGTGACGTGCCGCGGGCCCGCACCCCGGGAAGGGGGGGGGGGGCCGGGCCCCCCCGGGGTGAGGACGCCACGGGAACTCACGAACAGAGGGGTTATATGTGGTGTGTGG
>NZ_JBEOSD010000076.1:0-35426 GCF_040302735.1 Streptomyces sp. NPDC097619
CCCCCGCCCCCCCGCCCCCCCCCCCACGCCCGTTGCCCGGGGGGGGGGCGGGCCCGGCGGGCGCGGCCCCCCGCGGGGGGCGACGGCCGCCGTTCGCGTTCCGGGCCGGCGGAAGTGCGGCGCGGACGCCCGCGCGGCCTTCCGGGAGGCCCCTGCCCCTGCGGCCGGCGCGCGAGGGCGGGAGCCCTGCGGCCGGTCCCGGGCATGTCAGGTACCCGGGACCGGCCGAAGCGGGCCGCGATTCGTTCGGCGGCCCCACGGGCGAACTTACACGTGTCACCGCACGCAGGGAAGTCCGGTGCGCGGCACGGCCCACCGCGCGCCCGGTGCGGCCGCCACCCCGCCGACAGCCGGTCGAATTTTCGCCGCCCGAGCCCTATCGGGCGGCGTTCGGCAAGTGCTACACAATGCAGCGAGCCCGGAAATGACACGTGTCACCACACCGCGTTTCCGGCTGTCGCTCCCACCCGTGCGGCCGTACGCGACCCGTTGTGCGACGCCGGCCATCCGCACCTCATCCCACGGCGTGTAGGGCGGCGCGCAGCAGCGCGTACCACGCACCGCCGGGCGCAAGGCTCTCCCCCGCATCCCCTCGTCCTCCCCCTCCCTCCCTCATCGAAGGAGCATCCGTGCGATCCAAGCGAGTCCTGTCCCTGACCGCTCTCCTGCTGTCGGCCCCGGCCCTGGTCGGAACAGCCCCGGCGAGCGCCGCCCCGCAGGCAGCACCGCATTCCGCCCTCCCGGACCGATCGGCGACCGCCACGCTGCGCATCCTGCTGACGAACGACGACGGCTACGACGCCCCCGGGATCCGGCTGTTGTTCCGACGGCTGACCGCCGCCGGGCACGACGTCACCATCGTCGCGCCGCTCACGAACCAGAGCGGTGCCGGTACGCGCCTGTCGAGCGGCAGCACGGTCACGGTCCGGCACCCCGAGGCCAAGGTGTGGGCCGTGGACGGCACCCCGGGCGACTCGGTCTCCTTCGGGCTGGCCGAGGTGTTCGGGGGCCGGGCCCCCGACCTCGTGGTCTCCGGCACCAACTTCGGCCCCAACGTGGCGGCGCTGGCGACGCATTCGGGGACGGTCGGCGGAGCCGTCGCCGCGTTGGAGCGCGGGGTGCCGGCCATCGCGGTGAGCACCGGGGAGTTGGCCGTACCGGTGCCCGAACAGATCCTCAACGCGATGCGCCCGACCGCCGAGTTCACGGTCAAGCTCGTCGAGCGCCTGCGCGGCCGGGCGGGCCGCGGCCCGCTGCTCCCGCCCGGTGTGGGCCTGAACGTCAACCACCCGGTGGTCGGGGCGGACGGCCAGGGCACGGCCCGGGGCGTCTCCGTGACCACGCAGGACCCGCAGCCCGGCCTGGCCGTGGACTACACCGACTCCGGGGACGGGACCTGGAAGGTGGAGGTCTCGGTGGTACCGTCCCCCGCCCAACGGGGCGGCGACGTGGAGGCGGTCGGCGCGGACCGTATCTCCCTGACCCCGATCGCCCCGGACTGGAACACCGGAGCGGCCGACTTCGTCACGGCGGCGGTGCTGGTGGCGGGCCTGCGGCCGTAGTCGCGGCCGGGGGCGCGGGTGGGGTGGGGCACAGCGCGGAGGCGTTCACCCGGGCGCCCCGCTCCGCTCCTGCCCGAGGGAGCGGCCCCCCGGGGCGGACCGGGACCGGCGGACGGACCGCGAGCGGAGGGCGTGCCCGGTGAGGACGGCCAGGAGGGCCGCGGCGTAGACGGCGGTCCCGGCGCCGGGCAGGGCGCGTGAGGTGAGGTAGGCGGCGGCTCCCGCGAGGGGGACGAGCAGCCACTCCCACCGGCCGTCGAGAGCCACCAGCGCGATCAGGAGGAGGGCGTACCAGGAGTACCCGGGGGTGGTGAGGAGGAAGGCGGTGCCGGTCACCACCAGGGCCCCGGACCAGGGGCGGTCGCGGTCGCCTCGGAGGATCGTGTACGCGCTCACCGCGACCGTCCCGACGAGCATCGCCGGGAGGGCCCACGCGTCGGGCAGGACCAGCCGGAGCAGCGCGTAGCGGTTTCCCGAGGAGGCGTCCTGGTAGCCCTCCTCCTCGGCGTAGCCGCCGAGGTAGCCGAGGACGGAGGAGTCCGAGAGCAGGACGTACGGCAGGTAGAGGGCGGCGAGGACGGCGGTGGCCGGGAGGAGGACGGCGGCGGCCTCCCGGGGCTTGCGCACGCCGGAGAGGGCGCCGGGCAGGAGCACGGCGGGGAGCAGTTTGGTGGCAATGGCCAGCCCCAACACCGCTCCACCGATGACCCTGTGACGAATCATCAGGGCGAATGCCGCGACGGAGAGGAGGACGGCGAGGGCGTCGGCGTGGGCGTTGTTCACGGCCTCGACGGCCACGGCCGGGGACCAGGCCCACCAGGCGGCGCCGCGCGGGTCGCCGCGGCCCCGCAGGACGCGCAGCAGCACGAGGGTGGTGGCCACCGCGAGCAGGGCGCCGCCGATCTGGAGGGCCTTGTGGCGGGCGTCCGCCGGGGACAGTCCGTGGACGAGGAGGAACCAGCCCTCGGCGGCGGGCGGGTAGATGGTGTGGACCTGCGGGCGGTTGATGCGGGTGCAGCCGCCGGGGAGGGCCGAGAGTTCCGGTCGGTCGCACTCCTGGGGCGGCGGGAAGAGCCAGTCGTCGCGGAGCGCGGTGAGGGCCGGGTCGGCGGGGGCGTGGTCGTACGGGGAGGTGCCCGTGGCCTGGACCCGGCCGTCCCAGGCGTAGCGGAAGGAGTCGGTGCTGGTCACCGGCGCGGCGACGAGGCCGGTGGCGGCCACGGCGACGCCTCCCGCGAGGACCAGGGCCGCGACGTGCCTGGAGGGGACCCGGCGGAGCTGCCACACGGCCGCCGCGGACAGCGCCCAGCAGCCGGCGTAGCGCCAGGACAGTCCGGCCGGGTCGGCGAAGTAGCCGCCGTGCCGGACGGTGAGGGCCAGCGCGACGGTGAGCGCGGCCAGCAGGACCGCCGTGGCGGCGGTGGCCCCGGCGGACCGGGTCGGCTCACCGGGTACACCAGGTCGGTCGGGGTCGCCGTGTCCGGTGGGCGCCGTGGGCGCCGTGGATGCCGTGGGCGGCGTGGATGCCGTGGGTGGCGTGGATGCCGTGGGTGGTGTGGATGCCGTGGGTGTGCCGGCTGGGCGAGCGGGGGGAGGTGGGTGGCCGGGGCCCGGTGGGGAGGAGGGGGCGGGGCGGGGGCCGTGGGTGGGCGGGGGGTGCTGGGTCACGGCTTCACCCTGGCAGCGGCGGGACGGTCGACGGGGCCGGCGGGGCGGGACGTTCGCGTTCCGTAAGGTGTCGGAGCCCCCTCCCGGAGCACTCCGGAGGGTTGCATGAGGGCATGGACACTCCTCCCGGGCCCACGCCCGAGGCCCGCGCGGGACTCAGCTCCCCGACCCGGGCCCCACGCCGACCGCTCCTGCGTCCGCCCGGGTTCGCCGGGCGGCTGCACGACCCCCGTACGGCGACGGCCGTGGGTCGGTGGCTGGGTGCGGCGTTCGCCGTGTGCTTCCTGACCGGATTGGTCAGCCACTTCCTCCAGGAGCCGCCCGCGTGGGCGGCCGGGTACCTGCCCACCCGGCCGGTCTGGGGGTACCGGTTGACACAGGGGCTGCACGTCGGGGTCGGTATCGCGGCGATCGTGCTGCTGTTCGTCAAGCTGTGGGCCGTATACCCGCGGTTGTTCGTGTGGCCGCCGGTCCGCTCGGCGCGGCACGCACTGGAGCGGCTTTCGGTGGCGGTGCTGGTGACGGCGGCGCTGTTCGAGGTACTGACCGGGCTGCTCAACATCGCCGAGTGGTACCCGTGGCCGTTCCCGTTCGTGCCCACGCACTACGCCGTGGCGTGGGTGGTGGCCGGTTCGGTGCTGCTGCACCTGGCGCTGAAGGCGCCGGAGATCCGGGCCCACTGGTCCCGCGGTTCCGTGGGGACGCGGGCCCTGCCGGACGAGGAGCGCGACGGGCCGGACAGGCGGGCGCTGCTGCTCGGCATGGGCGCGGCGGTCGGCGCGGTCACGGTGACCACGGTGGGACAGTCGTTCGCCCCGCTGGCGCCGCTGGACCTGCTGGCTCCCCGGCATCCCGGGCACGGTCCGCAGGGGCTTCCGGTGAACCGTACGGCGGCGGCGGCCGGGGTGACGGCGGTGACGGTGCGGGACTGGCGGCTGGAGGTGTCCGGTCCGCGACCGTACCGGCTGACGCGGGCCGAGTTGGCGGCCTGGCCGCAGCACCGGGTGCGCCTGCCGCTCGCGTGCGTGGAGGGGTGGAGCGCGCACGCGGAGTGGACCGGGGTGCGGATCCGGGAGTTGGTGGAGCGGGCGGGGGCGCCCCCGGGGTCGGCCTTGCGGGTGGTGTCGCTGGAGGCGGCGGGCGCCTACCGCGTGATGGAGATGGGGCGGGAGTACGTGGAGGACCCGTTGACGCTGTTGGCGCTGCGCCTCAACGGCGAGGTGCTGTCCGCCGACCACGGCTACCCGGCCCGGATCATCGCGCCGAACCGGCCCGGTGTGTTGCAGACCAAGTGGGTCGCGCGTCTGGAGGTGCGCTGATGGCGGCGTCCGGTACGGGGCCGGGGCCGGTCCCCGACGGGGAGGGCGGGGCCGCGGGGCCCGGCGCCCGTTCCGGGGTCTCCTCTCCCGGGTCCGCCTCCGTTCCGTCCGGCGTGCGGGTGTCCGCGGTCCGCTGGGCGGTCGGCGGGTGCGGGCTGGTGCTGATCGGGATCGGTGGGTGGCTGCTGGCGGAGCAGTCGCGCCCGTGGGACGTGGTGCTGTGGCTGGGCGGGGCCCTGGTGTTGCACGACGGGCTGATCGCACCGCTCGTGCTCGGGGTGGGGCTGCTGGTGGCGGGCGTGCCCGCCCGTCCGGTGGTCCGGGGGGCGCTCGTCACGGCGGGCGCGCTGGTGCTGGTGACGTTGCCGCTGCTGTTGCGCCCGGGGGCGCCGCCGAACCCGTCGGCGCTGCCCCTGCCGTACGCCGGCAACCTGCTGCTGGTGCTCGCGGGGGTGGCCGGGGGCGCGGCCCTGGTGGTCCTGGTGAAGGCGCTGTGGCGGCGTCGCGCCTCGGGCCGGGGGGCCGGGGCCGGGGAGGGACCCGGAGCGGACGGCGGTCGGGGCTGAGGCGAGGCCGTGGAGGCGGGCCCGAGGCGGACCGTGCGAAGGGTGCTCCGGTCGGGTGCCGTCCGACAGGCCCTCCGAAAGGCCCGCCTACCAGCCGTCCGACAGAGGGCCTCGGCCCGCCCTCGTCCCCGCCCGCCCCTCCGCTGCGGCCCTCCGGCGGGCCCCCGGCCCGGCCCGGCGCCGAAAGGGTCGTCGCGGGCCGCTGCCGGAAGGGTCGTCGCGGGGCCGCCGGGGGCGCGGCGCGAGGTCAGCGGGCGAGTTCCGTGAAAGTGCGGCCGGACACGGTCCAGTCGTGTCGGGCCGTCCAGCCGGCGAGGGCGGCGTAGCGGTGGAGGGCTTCGGGGCCGACGCGGGCCCAGGGGAAGGGAGTGCCGGGGGTGCCCCGGAAGTCGTCGAGGCGGACCTCGTACCGCTCGTCCACCTCCACGGGGGCGGCTTCGGCGATGACGCGGCCGCCGGGTGCGAGGAGGCGGTCGGCGCGTTCCAGGAGGGCGACGGGGTCCCCGCCGATGCCGATGTTGCCGTCGATGAGGAGCACCGTCGTCCAGCGTCCTTCGCCGGGCAGGGGGCCGAAGACGGACCGGCACAGGGCGGTGCCGCCGCGCCGGACGGTCCGGGTGACGGCCGTGGGGCTGACGTCGACCCCGAGGGCCCGGTGGCCGCGGGCGGCGAGCGCCGCCACCAGGCGGCCCGGGCCGCAGCCCGCGTCGAGGACGGCGCCCCGGCAGCGGGTGAGGACGCTCTCGTCGGCGGTGTCCGCGTCGGCGAGCCAGCGTTCCACTTCGAGGGGGAGCAGCCAGCCGTCGGCGCGTCGCAGGAACAGCGGACCGCGTTCGGCGCGCAGGGCGCGGGCGTAGGGGTCGTCGCGCCAGGGGGCGGGGCGGGGTCCGGGGCGGGTGGTGGCCCGTCCGGGGGCGGTCACCGGCCCGCCCGTGACAGGGCGCTGAGGCGGGTGTGGAGGGCGGCGAACCGGCCGCCCCGGGCCTGCGCGGCCACCTCGTGGGCGTCGGCGGCGGTGTCCACGTCCCGCAGGACGGGCAGCATGCCGGTCCGCAGTCCGGCCGCGCGGAGCCGTTCGTACTGCACGGCCCCGGTCTCGGGCACCGACATGGGGACCCCGAGCAGGAGGGTCGGGTCGGGGGCGGCCAGCCCCAGCGCCCAGAAGCCGCCGTCGGATGCGGGCCCGAACCAGGCGTCGTGGCGGCCGAAGTCCAGTGCGGGGGCGAGGAGTTCCGGGGTGACCTGGGGGGTGTCCATACCGATGAGGAGGGCCGGACCGGCGCAGGCGGCGAAGGCCGCGGCGAGGCGGACGTCGAGGGTTCCGGCGACCTGCGGGAGCACCTCGAATCCGGCGGGGAGCCAGTCTCCGGGGCGGCCGTCGAGGACGAGGATCCGGCGCTCCGCAGGGGTCGCTGCCACCGCGTCGAGGGTGTCGGCGAGGGAGGCCGCCGCGAGGGAGGCGGCCTCGCCGGGGGTGAAGGGCGGGGTGAGACGGGTCTTCACCCGGCCGGGCAGGGGTTCCTTCGCGATCACGAGCAGGGCGGTCATCGGGCACCGCCGACGGGGCGGAGTGCCGCGGTGGCGGGGCGGGGTGGTTCGGCGAGGACCGCTCGCATGTCGCGGACCGCCTGCCAGGTGCCCCGCCAGGTGCCCGTCACCTTGGACCTGCCGGCCCGGGGCAGGTACGGGACCTCCTCCTCGCGGACCCGCCAGCCCGCGTCCGCGGCCCGGACGACCATCTGGAGCGGGTAGCCGGAGCGCCGGTCGGTGAGGTCCAGGTCGAGCAGGGCCTCCCGGCGGGCGGCGCGCAGCGGGCCGAGGTCGCGGAGCCGGAGTCCGGTGCGGCGGCGCAGCATGCGGGAGAGGGCGAGGTTGCCCGCGCGGGCGTGCGCGGGCCAGGTGCCGCGGCCCTGCGGGCGGCGACGGCCGAGGACGAGGTCGGCCCGGCCGTCCGCGAGGGTGCGGACGAATCCGGTCAGCAGGCCGGGGTCGAGGGAGGCGTCGCAGTCGCAGAAGCAGACGAACTCGGCCTCGGCGGCGAGCAGCCCGGCGTGGCAGGCGGCTCCGAAGCCGCGCCGGGCCTCGGGGACGACGGTGGCGCCGAGGGAGCGGGCAAGTTCCGCCGATCCGTCGGTGGAGCCGTTGTCCACGACCAGGGGGCGCCAGCCGGCGGGTACGCGCGCGAGGACCCATGGCAGGGCGGCGGCCTCGTTCAGGCAGGGCAGGACGATGTCCACGGAGGGGTCCTCGGAAGGATCCGCGGAGGGGTCCACGGTGGGGGCCGCGAAGGGGTCCACAGGGGGTTCGGTCACGTCTGCCACGTTAGGAAGCCGGGGCCGGGAAAGGGGCGATCGACTCCTTACGAAACGCGGACGGCGTCCCCCGACGGCGGGCACGGGGCCCCGGTGCGGGGCGCCGCGTACGACACTGGGCGCATGAGTACGCCAGTTCCGCCCGCGCGCATCCTCGTCGTCGACGACGACCCGACCGTCGCGGAGGTCGTCACCGGATACCTGCTCCGGGCCGGGCACGCCGTCGAGCGGGCCGACGACGGTCCGTCCGCGTTGGAGCGGGCCGCCGTGGAGGTGCCCGACCTCGTGGTCCTCGACCTGATGCTGCCCGGTCTGGACGGGCTGGAGGTGTGCAGACGGCTGCGCGCCGACCGGCCGGTGCCCGTGATCATGCTGACGGCCCGGGGCGAGGAGGAGGACCGGATCGCGGGTCTGGAGCTGGGCGCCGACGACTACGTCACCAAGCCGTTCAGTCCCCGGGAGCTGGTGCTGCGGGTGGAGTCCGTGCTCCGGCGCAGCAGGGTCGGGGCGGATCCGGCCGCCGGGCGGGGGCGGCCGGTGCTGCGGGCGGCCGGGATCACCGTCGATCCGGTGACGCGCGGGGCCTCGCGGAACGGGTCGGAACTCTCGCTGACGCTGCGGGAGTTCGACCTCCTCGCCCATTTCATGGGCCACCCGGGGCGGGCGCACACCCGCGAGGAGCTGATGCGGGAGGTGTGGGGCTGGGACTTCGGGGACCTGTCCACGGTGACCGTGCACGTCCGGCGGCTGCGCGCCAAGATCGAGGAGGATCCCGCGGCGCCGCGGCTGATCCGGACGGTGTGGGGCGTCGGGTACCGCTTCGAGACGACGGGCCCGGCGGAACCGGCGGCCCCGGCGGACGCTGCGGCCCCGGCGGCAGCGTCCGAGGGGCCGGAGGTGCCGCGGTCGTGAAGGACGTCCTGCTCATCGCCCTCTTCGCGCTCGGCGGCGCGGCCTGCGCCGGGCTCGCCGGGGCGCTGGCCCTGAGGCTGTTGCGCCGCCGGTCCGTCGCGGTGTCGCTGACGGTGGTGGCCGCGGTGGCGGTCACCGCCATGTTGGCGGGGACCTTGGCCGTGGCACGGGCGATGTTCCTGTCCCCGCACGATCTGACGGTGGTCACGCTGGTGGTGGCCATGGCGGCCGTGGTGTCCCTGGGCACCGCGCTGACGATGGGCCGTTGGGTGGTGGCCCGCAGCCGCGATCTGGCCCTGGCGACACGGGAGTTCGGCGCCGACGGCCGGTTCGCCGCGCCCTCGGCCCCGGCGACCGCGGAGCTGGCCGGGCTCGCCCGGGAGCTCGCGACCACGAGCGCGCGACTGGCCGCGTCCCGGGAGCGGGAACGCGCCCTGGAGAGCTCCCGCCGCGAGCTGGTCGCCTGGATCTCCCACGACCTGCGCACCCCGCTGGCCGGGTTGCGGGCCATGGCCGAGGCCCTGGAGGACGGGGTGGCCGCGGATCCCTCGCGCTACCACCGGCAGATCCGTACCGAGGTGGAACGCCTCGACACGATGGTCGGCGACCTGTTCGAACTGTCCCGCATCCACGCGGGCGCGCTGGAGCTGTCCCCCAGCCGCGTCTCGTTGCGGGATCTGGCGGCGGACGCCCTCCTGGGCGCGGATCCACTGGCCCGCGAGCGCGGGGTGCGGCTCCTCGGCGAGGACATCGCGCACGCGCCCGTGGAGGTGGACGGCAAGGAGATGACCAGGGTCCTGGCGAACCTCCTCGTCAACGCGATCCGACACACCCCTGCCGACGGCACCGTGGCCGTGCGGGTCGGCCGGGCCGCCGACACCGCCGTGCTGTCCGTCACGGACGGGTGCGGGGGCATCCCCGAGGAGGACCTGCCGCGGGTGTTCGACACCGGCTGGCGGGGCAGCCCGGCCCGCACGCCTCCGTCCGGTGCCGGGCTCGGGCTGGCGATCGTCCGGGGCATCGTGGAGGCCCACGCCGGGCGGGCGGAGGTCAGCAACGTCCCGGGCGGCTGCCGCTTCGAGGTGACACTGCCGCTCGCGTGAGGGGACGGCGGCCCGGGCCGGGCCGGCCCGGACCGCTCCTTCGCGTGGCTGCGTGGCTACATGGCCGTGCGCCGGCGTGTGCCTGCGTGGCTGCGTGTCCGTGTGTCCGTGTGTCGTCGTGCGGCTACGGGATGCCCGCCGGGGCGCGCAGTTCCGCCGTCGCGAACTCGGTCATGCCCTCCGCGAAGCCCACCGCGGGTCGCCAGTCGAGGTCGCGGCGGGCGCGGGAGGAGTCGGCGGTGATGTGCCGGACGTCGCCGAGCCGGAACTCCCCCGTGACCACCGGTTCGGGTCCGCCGTGGGCCCGGGCGAGGGCCGCCGCCATCTCCCCCACCGTGTGCGGGTCGCCGCTGCCGATGTTGCGCGCGGTGTGCTGCCCGTCCTCCCCGCGGCCCGGGTCCGGGAGCGCGGCCAGGGCCGCGACGTTGGCCGCGGCCACGTCGCGCACGTGGACGAAGTCCCGGCGCTGTCCGCCGTCCTCGAATACCCGGGGCGCCTCGCCGCGCGCGAGGGCGGAGCGGAAGAAGGAGGCCACGCCCGCGTACGGGGTGTCGCGGGGCATCCCCGGGCCGTACACGTTGTGGTAGCGCAGCGACACGGCCGAGCCGCCGGTGGCGCGGGCCCACGAGGCGGCCAGGTGTTCCTGGGCCAGTTTGGTGGTGGCGTAGACGTTGCGGGGGTCCACGGGGGCGTCCTCGCTGACCAGTCCCGGTACGAGGCCGGCTCCGCAGTGCGGGCAGCGGGGTTCGAAGCGCCCCGCTTCGAGGTCCGCCGCGGCCCGTGGTCCGGGGCGCACCGTGCCGTGTCGGGGACAGGCGTAGCGGCCTTCGCCGTACACGACCATGGAGCCGGCCTGGACGAGCCGGCGGACCCCGGCCTCCGCCATGCCGGCCAGCAGGACGGCGGTGCCGAGGTCGTTGCAGGAGACGTAGTCGGCGGCGTCGGCGAAGTCCTTGCCGAGGCCGACCATCGCCGCCTGGTGGCACACCGCGTCCACTCCGCGCAGGGCCCGCCGCACCGTGTCCGGGTCGCGGACGTCCCCGTGCAGGAACTCGGCGTCGGGCAGGGCCGGGCGGGTCGGGTGTGCGGCGGGGAGCAGGGCGTCGAGCACCACCGGTTCGTGTCCCCGGCCCCGGAGGGCGTCGATCACGTGGGCGCCGATGAATCCGGCGCCTCCTGTCACAAGTACGCGCATGTCCGGCACGCTATGCGGCCGGCGGGCCCGGGCGGCGGCTCCGCACCGCGCCGTAAGACTTCCGTCATCACGGCGGGGTGCGGCCAGAGACGGCGGGGCGGCCAGAGGCGGCGGGGGTCGGCAGGCCGGGCGCCGTTACGCGTCGGCGAGTTCCGCCGCGCCGAAGGAGACGTCGAAGCGGTCGCACCAGATGGCGACGCTGCCGTAGTCGGCGGGGTCCACGTCCGCGGGGACCGCGTAGTTCTGGTCGCCCTTGTTGCCCTTGAGCTTCCCGAGGCTGACGTGAGCGCCGTCGTCGAACACCCGCCAGCCCGCTACCCCTTCCTTGACCGGGGCGTCGCTCAGCCAGACCCGCAGGTCGGGCCCGTTGCTCGTGTCGAGGCCCTCCAAGCGCAGCACGTGGGAGCCGTCGGCCAGCCGGAGGAGCTTCGCCGTGCCCCGGGTGTCGTGCTCGTGGCTGATGAAGGAGCCCTGCGCGAGGGTGCGCGGCTCCGGAGGAGATTCCGGGGCCGACTCCGGGACGGCGGTCCCGGGCCCCGGCTCCCCGGGCGCGAAGGCGGGCGCGCTGCTCAGGGCGCCGGGTAGGGCCTCGTTGACGGTCTCGTCCTGCCACAGCTTCCACGGCTGGAAGAGGTACAGTCCGACCGCCAGTGCCCCGGACACCAGGACCGCGACGACCCCCGCCCGTACTCCGCGCCGTCCTCGCCACCGCGCCATGCTCCGACTCCCCGCTCCGTGCCCTTCCGGGCTCCGCTTCTCGTCCACGGGCCCATCCAACGGCATCCGGGCCCGTCATCCCATTACGTCCGTCTTACGGACCGACGGCGACAGCCGGGCCCGCCGCCCTCCCCCGCCGCCTTGCCGTCGGTGCACCGCCGCCCGCGCCCTACTTCTTCTCCTCCAGGCGGATGGCGTGCCGGAGCTTGTCGGCGGCCTCGTGGCTGGTGCCCTCGCGCTGTTCCAGCAGGGCCTCGGCGATCGCGTCGAGTTTGCGCTGCAGGGCGTGGGTGTCGCGGCGCTCGGCGTTCTTCAGCAGGGCGAGCAGCAGGAGGCTGATCGAGGCCATGAGGTCCCCGGCGAAGATCAGCCAGGACAGCGGCGGGTGCAGGAAGTGCAGGACGAAGGTGCCGAGGACGAGGAGGACGCAGAAGACGTAGAACAGGGGCGAGCCGGTGATGTTCGCCGCCCTCTCGGAGAACGCGGCGAACCAATCGTGTCCCGTGCCGTCCCGCTCGGCGGGGTGCTCAGTGGTCATGTCCGCCATGTTCCCCGGGCGGGCCCCGTCCCCCCGGGACCACGCGGGTCACGGGCGCGCCCCGCCGAGCGGGAGCAAGGGCGGGGGCGGCGGGACGGGCCACGGGCCCGGCCTCAGGGGCCGAGGGCCTCCGCCGTGGCCCGCAGCGCGACCTCCACCGCCTCGGCGTCGTACGGGGCGAACCCGGAGAACAGCAGGTCGTCCGTCCGCGCGGGCCGGTGGCTCAGCAGGAGGTCGAGGACCTCCGAGCGCAGCCGGGGCGGGGCGCCGTCACCGACGATGAACAGGGGCGTGGGCAAGTGGTCCCTGCGGGCGATCACCCGCGTCGTCTCGGCGTGGGCGGGATCCTTCAGCCAGACGTCCTCCTGGACGAAGGTCGCATCGGCGGCGCCCGCCACGACGGCGTCGATCTGGCCCTGGTAGGGCGGGGTGACGACGAACTCGCCGAAGAACTCGTCGATGCGTCCGCCCAGGTCGTGGACCAGTAGGGCGGGGGCGAGGAAGCTCGTGGTGCAGAAGCGGTGCGCGATCGCCAGGCGCTTTCCGCGGAGCCCGGGACCGTCCTCGACTTCGCTGTCCGTGCGGACGACGAGCACGCTGGGGATGCCGGTGGTGCCGTCCGCCGCGTAGACGGCGCTGGCCAGGGGCTCGTAGGCGGGGTCGTCACGGAAGGGGAAGTAGTTGAGCACGGGCAGGTACGAGAAGGTGGCCGTGCCGCTCCCCAACCGCTCGGTGAGCGGGGTCATGTCCCCGTGGTAGCCGGTGACCTCCACGCCGTGCTCGGCGAGGAAGGCGGCCCAGTCCGGGGAATCGACATCGAGCCGCAGGTTCGCGTCGTACGGGAACGTCACGCCCGCGCCCGTCACCATCGGTCCTCCCTGTCAGCACCACAGGATCCGGCCCCCGCCCCTCCAGTCTCACCCTTCACACACGCACGCGCACGCACGTGCCCGCCCGCACGTGCCCGCCTGCACGCGCGCACAGAGGCGGCCGGGCGGTCGGCACGGCGCAGGCACCCCCCCCCACCCACGGAAAAATAGTCACCCTGACAATAAATCCTCGCTACCATCGCCCCCATGAGCAACCGTCTGAGCAACATCGCCACCGAGAACGAGCGCGTGGCGGCCACCGGCAGCTACGACACCGCCACCGGTGCCCGGGTCTCCATAGCCTCGACCCTCGCCGCCGCCCGTGCCGGGACCGTCTCCCACGCCCCCGAGTTCGTCGCCGCGCCCACCGGGCCCTTCACCGGCGAGATCGAGGTGACCGACGAGGACAGCCTGCGCGCCGCGCGCCGCCTCACCGACGGGGGCGTCGAACACCTGGCCGTCCTCAACTTCGCCTCGGCACGGAACCCCGGTGGCGGATACCTGCGCGGAGCCAAGGCGCAGGAGGAGGACCTGTGCCGTACGGCCCTCCTCTACGCGTGCCTGCTCGAAGCCCCCGACTACTACGCGGCCCACCGCGCCTCCGACGACCTCGGGTACAGCCACCGGGTGATCTTCTCCCCGCACGTGCCGGTGATCCGCGACGGTTCCCGCGCCCTGCTCGACGAGCCGTACCGGGTCTCCTTCCTGACCTCTCCGGCCCCCAACGCCGGTCAGCTGAAGCGGCGTTCGCCCGACGGCAAGGTGGAGGTCCGGGGCACGCTCACCGAGCGCGCCCGCCGCGTCCTCGGCGTGGCAGCCCACCACGGCGTCCGCGAACTCGTCCTCGGCGCCTGGGGCTGCGGCGTGTTCGCCAACGACCCGGCCGAGGTGGCGAACGCCTTCGCCGAAGCCCTGGCCACCCACGGCGCCCCGTTCACCCGCGTCACCTTCGCCGTCTGGGACCGCCAGCCCGACTCCCCCAACCGCACGGCCTTCCGCACCCGCTTCGCGGACTGACACGCTCGACGTCGACTGTCCGGGCAGGCAGGGCGATCACCCCTTCGCTCGTCTCCTCAGCGAGACTGCTGGTTCCGCGGGTGTCCCGGACATGCGCCGGGCCGAGGTTCCGGGATCGCAAGGGCGTGGACGGCCCGGTCATCCGGCAGGCTCCACGCCTCACGGATGGACATGATGAGCAGTCGGGCGCTGTACGGGGAGATCTCCAGCTCCTGTCGGGCCCGGCCCAGGTGCTCCAGCTCACCTGCTCGCCCCCGTGCGGCCGCCTCCCCCCGGCGGCGCTCGAAATCGACCGTCCCGAAGATTTCCAGGAGGGTGAGTGAGAAGAGCACGTACACGGATGCCTCGTCCATCAGTTCCCGCGCCGGATCCGGCACTTCGGACGCCGCGTCTTCTCCCAGTTGCCGGCCGAGGTCGTGAAAGGCGACCCGCTCCAGTACCGACCGCAGTTCGGGCGAGACACACGGGCACGGCAGGGGCAACCGGCCGACGAGGTCCCCGAAGGTGACGAGGGCCGTGCTGCTGCGCGGCGTCCAGCGTTCTTTGCCCAGCAGGGTGCGGAAGCCGGACAGCGTTTCGGCCAGCTCCTCCTGGATGAGCTGCCGGGCGATGTCGGCGAGTTCGACGTAGCCGGTCCGTGTGTCGATGTCGTCCACCCGGAGGCCGTATCGGATCAGGTCCCGCGTGACGCCTCCGGACAACGCGTGGGTGAGGGCCTTGAACGGTTCCCGTAGTCCTGGTGCTCGCCGTTCCAGGATCTCGCGTGACTCGTCCAGCGTGCGGGGCGGCACGTGCACGACATCGTCCAGGTAGCTGTCGGCGACTCCTCGGTGCGGCAGCCCTCGGCGGACGAAGGTGGCCCCGACGTCCTCCGCCACCGAGAGCAGGTAGTGGACGTGCGGCACGCCGAGGACCCCTTTGATCTCGTTGAGGAACTCCAGGGCCTGCGCGTCGCTCCCCAGCCGGTCGAGTTCGTCGATCGCGATCAGGACCCGCCCGCCGAGTGCGTGTCGTTCGTCGGCGATCTCCTTCAGCAGCTTTCGGTAGTCCCCGACCAGTTCGGGGAAGTTCGGCGGCAGGGAGGACAGCGAGCTCGTGTAGGCGGTGAGCAGTTGAGGGGCTCCCGCCGTGAGCCCGGAGGAGGAGGTCTGCAAGGTCCTGAGTCGGTACAGCTCGTCACGGCAGACACTCACGAGGTGGGATCGCGGGGCCGGTCTCCGGGAGGCCGCCCTGTACAGAAGAAGTCCCGCGAGAATACCCACGAGGCGGGCGGGGTGGTCGGGATCGGCCGCGAACTCCCTTATCGCGGGTCGGGTGACGGACAGGGCCAGCCAGAGGACGAGGACTGCCGGCGCCACGAACCTCTCCAGAGGCTCCAGGATGTCGGACAGATACATGAGTCCCAGGAGCAGCGGGGTCGTCACCAGCACAAGAAGCGCCACGTCATCCGCCAACACGGACTTGGTGCGGTCGTCGAAGGCCAGTGTGGCGATCGAGACCAGCGCGATCAGCGCTCCCACCGCCCTCACCACGCGCGCGGCCATCGGACGTATCTTCGGTCGGCCCTTCCACCCGCGAAGCCACCACAGCAGGACACCCACGAGGGCGAGGAGAAGCGCCATACCGGCACGCTCTCCGTGCCACACGTCGAGCAGCGGCTCGGCCAGCACCCGGTCCAGGGCGTCCTCGACCCGGACGCGCACGGAGATTTCGTGCCGCCCCCAAAACGCGCGCGTGCTCCCCGCCGTACCGAAGACGATCAGGGCCGTCGCGGCGAGGCCGAGGAGCAGCGGCGGAACCCTCTTCCGGAGGAGCGGCAGCAACGCGCGGGCCGCCCGGCGGAACGGGGACAGCCTGACGAATGCGGGCGGCACCTGGTCACAACGTTCGAGGTAGGTCTCGCAGGTCCTGACACAGAGGGACACCAGGAATTCGTACGGGGAGTAGGTTGCGGGTGCCTGCATGACGACCGCCAGGTCCGCCTTGTCGGCGCACGCCCGCAGCAGGGTCGACTTGCCCGCGCCGCGCGGGCCGCTGACGGCGATGGTTCCGCCGCCCTCCAGTTGGGTCATCTTGTCGAAGAGGCGGCGGGCGACCGGGCTGTCGACCACGTACCGCGGGTCGCGTGCCGAGCGCAGACCGTCGTAGTTGTCGGGCAGGAGGAGCGAGTCGGGATCGTCACCGAGCAGCGCGTCGACGACTCGGGACAGGAGCTGTCGCACGCCGTGTTCCTGTAGGCCGCGGGTCCACGCTGCCTCCGCCCACCGGATCCGACGGGTCTGCAGCGCGACCCGCGGCCTCAGGACCGCTTCGCGGAAGTTGAGACGGGCGTTCAAACGCAGCACGGGGTGCCGCAGGACCGCGATGACGATGGCGGCGGGCACCAGGAGCACAAAGGGCAGCGTGGCCCACGGGGCGAGCACCACGAGCACGAAAGCCATGACCAGGGACACCCAAAGGATCTGGGTCGCCGGGTGAGGTACCTCGTGGAGGTAGTCGAGGCGCCGCTGGAGGCGTTCGCCCTTCTCCCGCAGGGTACGGAAGCGGGCCTGGGCGTCTCTGGTGGGTTCGAGCGCCCGACGGATGTTGGCCTCGGTGAGCATCATGGCCCGGGCGTTCTCAGCGGTGGCTCGGGGGCGAATTCCCAGACGGCGGGCGACTTCGGGCTCTTCGAGGCAGGCGTCCACGACCTCGACGTACACCTGCGCTTCGCGTTCGAGTGTGAAGCAGTCGGCGACCTGCCACGCGTGGCGCGGGCGTGTGCGGGGCATGGGAAGCGGAGCCTTTCGTGCGTGGAAGGTGCGCGGGCGCCGGTCAGGGCGTGCGTCGTGCCTGTTCGAGCTGCCGCCGGGTGAAGCGCGTCCCGCTCGGGTGCTCGCGTGAGAAGAGCGCGGTGAGGCCGGGCTCAGCGGCACGTCCGTCGTCCTCGTAGGTGACCGCTGGGGCGGCCCCGTCGTCGAGAAGGCGTCCGACGCACTCGGCGAGGGTGTGCGGGCCGGATCCGCTGTAGCCCCAGTTCAGTCCGGGCGCGTCCATCGCGGGGACGGGATGGACCGTTCGGTCGGCCGTGCGGACCCAGATCGGAGTGTCGAGGATGATCTCCTTGAGGACCGATCCGGCGGGGAGACGCTTGGGGGCCCGGCCGATGTAGGAGATCTCCCGGTCATCTCGGGACGTGTGCCTGCCTTTGACGGCGACGACCGGCCCTCCGGTGACCGGGTCGACGAAGGTGCCGACGATCTCGTGGTCGGCCTCCTCCAGTAGGTGCAGGGCCGTCGCCGGTACCTCGCTCAGCCTGTTGATCCATTCGGCGGCTGCCCGGGTGGGGTTCCTCCTCGTCAGGCGGAAGGTGCCGCCGTACGGCAGGTCCTCCGAGCCGCTCCAGGCACTGACATGTTCCAGGCACTCGAGCGCCACCTCGTCGGTGCGGGCGCAGAGCTCGGCGAGTCCGGCTCCCACGATGTCGTCCGTGGCCACTTCGTCCAGGCCGGGATCGGTCGGGTCCGGAACGGCGGGGAACACCATCGGGAAGGGGGTGACACGGCGCGCGATCCACGTGCGGAGTTGCAGCGTCTGACGCGTCGCGGCCTCGGCCGCCTCGGCCCGGATGCGGTGTCCGATCGTGTAGCAGGCGTGCCGGACCGGGGACCCCGCGGGTTCCGTCGCCGCAAGCGCGTACAGCGCCTCCCAGGGCGGGTCGGTGCGCACGGTGACGGGCCGGGGGTCGTCTCCCGGCCGCCAGCCGGTCAGGTGGTCCGCCCGCCGCAGTACCGTGGGCCACCACGGGACAGGGGCGCCCAGGGTCGCGGCGAGGTCGGCCCAGGACAGAGAGCGGACCGCGTCGGGACGTTCCCTGTCGGCGGCGCGCAGACCCGGTCCGTCGAGGTCGTACGCGGAGCGCACGACGACGACGGTGTCGGCTTCGGGATGCGGCGCGAGGAGATCCGCCGGTTCGTCGAGCGTCCGCTCCGTTGGATAGACCACGGCGATCGTCCCCTCGGCCGTCCGCCATAACCCCGCGAAGTGCTCCCCGATTCCGCCCTCGTGATCGTGTGTCCGATACTCACCCCTCAGGTAGCCGGGTTCGGCCCCGCCCGCGTGCCGCTGCTGCTGCCGGTGTTGTACCTCTGCCCTGGTGTCCGTAGACCCTTCCAACACGCCCCCCGTGCACGTACGTTGACGCCCTTCATGATGGCGGTCCGGACGGTGGGGGCGGAAGGGCCGGTTCTCGGATGGGAAACATGGCGCGTTCATTCCTTTTTGTGAGGCATGTGGAGCCGCACCCTGCTGGAGACCGCGCCGCGCGCACGTCTCTCGGGGGGACTCATGCTGACGACCGTGCTGGACACCTCCTCGTTACCCGGGCCGGAGCGCACCGGCGCCTGGGCGGAGACCACAGCTCTGGCTCTGGTGACGACACGGTTCAGGTTTCCTGATCCCGATCACTTCGACGCGCGGATCCGGGCCGCGGAGCTCGGCGCCGCGCAGCTGTCCGTGATGGCGTACCGCCCCCTGGTCTCCTACCGGTCGGGGGCGTTGATCCGCCGTTCGGACCCGGAGCTGTACCAGCTGGCCGTGATCACCTCGGGGCGGCAGCTCATCGACCAGGCAGGACGGCGGGCCCGCTTGGGGCCGGGGGATCTCGTCCTCTACGACAGCTCCCGCCCCTTCGAGGCCGTGGCGGGGCCCGACGGGCAGCCCGCCGGCTCCCTGCTGTTGCAGTTCCCTCGCGCCCTGATGCCGCTGCCGGGGAACCTGGTCGCCTCCGTCTGCGCCACGAAGCTGACGGTGTCGAGCGGGTTGGGACACGTCCTGCGGCAGACACTGGAAGCGCTCACCGACGCCGAGGCGGAGTTCAGCGGTGGCGACCGGGTCAGGATGGCGAACACCCTCGTACAGTTGGCGGCCGCCGCGGTCGCCGGACACACGGAGGCGACGGGCCGGCTGCCCGCCTCCTCGCGGGCCACCGCCCTGTATCACGAGACCCGCACCTTCATCGTGGCCCACCTCCACGATCCGGATCTGACTCCGACCGCGATCGCCGTCGCCCATCACGTGTCCTTGCGGACCCTGCACCGGGTCTACCGGCTACAGGGCACGACCGTGGGCGGGGCCGTGCGCCGTGAACGGATCGCGCGCTGCTGTCGGGATCTGGAGGACCCGCTGCTGCGGGATGTGGCCGTGAGCGCGATCGGCGCCCGCTGGGGGTACCCGCGCGCCTCCGAGTTCACCAGGACCTTCAAGGCCGTGGTCGGCACGACTCCGAGCGCCTACCGGGAGTCGGCTTCGGTCCCGGGCGGCGCCCGGTCGTGAGCGGACCGCCCGGGGTGATGTCCCCGTGGGTCGGGGTGGCGCCTCCCTCGACCCACGGGTCACCGGTGGGATCAGCCGCAGGTGCGGTAGTTGTAGCCCGCCACCCGCTTGTCGCCGTTGCGGTCGTAGAAGGTGTAGTCACCGTCCCCGTCCCGCGAGACCAAGAAGGTCCGATCCGCGGTACCGCGATAGGTGTCGACGGACCCGTCCCCGTTGGTGTCCCGGAGCCACTGACCGGCCTTCTTGAAGGTGTCCTTGCCGACGACCCCGTCGGCCGAGCCGACGTAGGCGCGCTGCCACGCGATGGTGGCCTGCCTGGTCGTGTCGCCGAAAACGCCGTCGATCTCGTTCCAGGCCAGGTGCCCGTCCGCCCACAGGACCTTCTGCCACAGGCAGGTCGCGTTGGAGGAGCTGTGGCGGCCGGTGGACAGGATGCCCTCGTCGTTCCAGTCGTCCGAGAAGCCGTCGCCCCCGCGAATGAAGGCCAGACCGCTGTAGTCGCCGCTGGCGGCGGCCGGGGAGCCGCCGATCAGGACGACGGCCGTGACCGCCGCGGCAAGCCCGCCCACCGTACGGAATCGCTTCCATGAAGCCATGCCGGATTCCCCCTTCGTTCGGGAGCCGAGTCCTTCCCGGCCCCGCCTCCGGCCGGCACCACTCGGGGCCCGGACCGGAAGGCACGGGGAAACTCTTCCGCGTCACGATCCGCGGGGCATCGACACAGAGCGCCACACCCTGCGCTCCGCGCGCCACTCACGGGAGGCGCGCCCGATCACCCCAGGGCCGCTCGCACCTGAACGCGGCTCAGGCGCGGGTCGTGTACGTGGCTTCGGTGAAGGGGGTGACCTCGGTGAAGCCGAGGCGGTGGTAGAGGGCGAGGGCGGTGGGGTTGTCGGCGCGGACGTTGAGGCCGATGGTGTCCGTGGTGCCGACGAGGCGGTGGCAGAGGGCGGTGACGCAGGCCGTGCCCGCGCCCCGGCCGCGGAGTGCGGGGTCGGTGGTGACGTTGCCGAGCGCGGCGACCCGGTACGTCGGGGAGTAGACGTGGACGCCGGCCACGGAGACCAGGCGGCCGTCGAGTCGGGCGCCGACGTACTGGCCGGTGTCGAGCATCCGGTCGTCGAACCAGTTGCCCGGGTAGGCCCGGGTGAACAGGTCCAGCAGGTCGGGGAGGTCCGAGCGGTCGAGCGGGGCGGGGTGCCAGGGGCCGTGCGGGCGGTCCTCGGCGGGCACGGGCGCGGGCGCGGTGGCGAGTTCCATGCGCAGCAGGGTGCCGTGCGGGCGGACCTCGTAGGCGGACTCCAGGACCTTGCCGGCCTCGCCCGTCAGGTGTCCGAAGAAGCGGCGCGGGAGGACGGGGAGCAGGGCCGCGGCCAGTGCTTCCAGTTCGGCGGACCGGTCGGGGCGGGAGAAGGCGAGCAGAGTGGGGATCTCGCCCACGGCGTAGACGAGGGCGACGGGGCCGTCCTCGGAGAGGGTGTACCAGGTGGTGTAGGGCCACAACAGGTCGTCGAGGTCCCCGAGTTCCATCACGTGCAGGGCGGGGTCCCGGCCGAAGCGGTCGGCGAGGTCGGCTCGGTCGTGCAGGCAGCGCAGCGTCACCCGGACAGGCTACGGGCAGGGGGTCCGTCCCGGCCCGGCGGCCCCGCGACCACCGGTTTTCGTCCTCTTGACGATATCCGGTCGACTCATTATCGTCGGAGTGACGAAATTGAGCGAGGGGGTCCTCATGGCCGACATCACGCGACGCTTCGGCTGGCGTCACCTGCGTTCCGCGCCCACCGCGCACATCCGCCACCACCGGCGGGGCCGGCTCGTGCACGACGGTCGCGGGCTGAGCTTCTGGTACCGGTCGCTCTCGGCGGCGCTGTCCGAAGTGCCGGTCGAGGACCTCGAGTTGGCCATGGCCTTCCATGCCCGTACCGGCGACTTCCAGGACGTGACCGTGCAGGCCACCGTCACCTACCGGATCAGCGACCCCGCGCTCGCCGCGGAGCGGCTGGACTTCTCCGTCGATCCCGACAACGGGAGCTGGCGCGGCGCCCCCCTGGAGCAGATCGCGACGCTGTTGACGGAGACCGCGCAGCAGCACGCGCTGGACGTACTGGCCCGGACCCCGCTGGCAGCCGCCCTCGTGGACGGGGTGGCCTCCGTCCGGCAGAGGGTGGTGACGGGCCTGGCGGCCGAGCCCCGGCTGCCGGACACGGGGCTGGAGGTGGTGGCCGTACGGGTCGTGGCGATCCGCCCCGAGGCCGAGGTGGAGCGCGCCCTGCGCACCCCGGCCCGCGAGCAGATCCAGCAGGAGGCCGACCGGGCCACCTACGAGCGGCGGGCCGTCGCCGTCGAGCGGGAACGGGCCATCGCCGAGAACGAGTTGGCCAGTCAGATCGAACTGGCGCGCCGGGAGGAGCAGTTGGTGGACCAGCGCGGTACCAACACCCGGCGCGAGGCGGAAGAGAAGGCCGCCGCGGACGGGGTGCGCACCGAGGCCGAGGCGGCGCGGAAGGTGGCCCTGGCCCGGGCGGAGGCCGCCGCGGCCCGCGAGACGGGCGCGGCCCGCGCCGAGGCCCAGGCCGCCTGGCTGCGGGTGCACGGCGAGGCCGACCCGGCCACCCTGCACGCGATGGCCGCGACCCGGCTCGCGGAGAACCTGCCGCGGATCGAGAGCATCACCCTCACCCCCGACGTGCTGACCGGGCTCCTCACCCGGCTCGGCCGCACGGACGGCGGCGGCGGGGCGGAGGCGTGAGCCTGGCCCCGCGGGCGGTGCTCGTGCACCGCCGGACCGAGTACGAGGAACTCCTCGCCCGGCACGGGACGCACGGGCAGGCCGCCTTCTTCCTCTCCAGCCGGGGGCGGTCCATCGACGAGGTGGTCCGCCGGCACGAACGGGTCGCGGAGGCCCTGCGCGGAGCCGCCGCGGCCGTGCCGCTGACCTGGCGGAACTCCCGGGTGGAGCGCGCCGACCTGGACCGCTTCCTGTTCGGGCCGGAGGACGTCGTGGTCGTGGTGGGGCAGGACGGTCTGGTCGCCAACGCCGCGAAGTACCTGACCGGGCAGCCCGTCGTGGGAATCGACACCGACCCGGGGCGCAATCCCGGGGTGCTGGTACGGCACCGTTGGACGGACACGGCGGCCCTGCTGCGGGCCGCGACCGGCGCCGCGGACCGCGCGGAGGAACTGACGATGGTCGAGGCCGTCGCCGACGACACCCAGCGGCTCCTCGCGCTCAACGAGATCTACCTGGGACCACCCGGGCACCAGACGGCCCGCTACCGCATCGGCCCGGCCGACGGGGACGATCCGGGCGAGGCCCAGGCGTCCTCGGGGGTGCTGGTCGGAACAGGGACGGGTGCCACCGGCTGGCTGCGGTCCCTGTGGCTGGAACGCGGCAGCACCACGCCACTGCCCGCGCCCCGCGACCGGCGGCTCCTGTGGTTCGTGCGCGAGGCCTGGCCCTCCCCCGCGACCGGCACGAGCCGGGTCTCCGGGGAGCTCGGAGGGCGGCAGGGGCTGCGCCTGACCGTGGAATCGGACCGGATCGTGGTCTTCGGGGACGGCATGGAGTCGGACGCCCTGGAACTCACCTGGGGCCAGAGCGTCCGGCTGGGCATCGCGGGGACCGCCCTGCGCCTGGTCACCTGAGCGGGCCGGGCCCGGCAGGGGCCGGGTCCGGAAGGGGCCCGGCCCGCCGGCGCCCCGCCTTGGGGACGGCCTCGCCCCGGGGACGGACTCGCCCGGTCCGTCCGTACGGTCCGCCCCGAGGGTCCGCCGCGGTGGCCCGCCCCTTGCGGTCAATCCGCGGTCGGGATCCAGGAGCCGTGCAGGCCGAGCGGTACCCGCACCGGCACGCGGACCCGTGCCACGGGGCCGGCGGACGGGTCCTCGGCCGGGATGACCAGGAACCAGCTGGATCCGTCGGTGCGGTCGGTCGCGAAGGTCAGCCAGTACCCGTGCTCGGCGGAGCCGCCACCGGCACGCTCCGGGCCGCCGGCGCCCGGGTCGGGGGCGTAGACGGGCTCGCCGACGGAGAGGTCCCCGGCCGACCACACCAGCGCGGTGTCGCGGTCGGCGTCGTACCAGCGGATGGCGTCGTACTCGCCGGGGAGGAGGTCGGTGCGGCCGGTCTCGGTGGCCAGGGCCACGTGCCGGTGGCGGCGGCCGATCAGCCGGTCGTCGACGCGGGGGAACTCCACCCGGGAGTCGTCGAGTTCCGTACGGGTCATGGTGCCGGTGGCCGGGTCGACGCGGGCCCGCACCAGGGCGCAGTTCGGCGGGCCGGCGCCCTCCTCGGCGGGTGCGATGGTCAGGCGGCTCCACTGCACGTAGTCGAGGACGACGGCGGAGTCCCCGTCACCGCCCCCGCCGCCGTCACCGCCCGCGCCATGGGCGTTCGCGGCATCGTGGGCGTCCCCGGTGTCGTAGGCGTTCACGGTGTGCCACAGCCAGAAGGCGTCGTCGGTGGCCCAGACGACCGGGCCGCCGTCCCTCGGGATCAGGGCCACGCGGGTGCCGCGCTCGGGGCGCCAGGCGAGGAAGGAGCCTCCGGACATCGCGGATTCGAGGTCGATGAAGGCGGGGGCGAGGGTGAGGACGACGTAGCGGCCGGTGAGGGCCATGTCGTGGATCATCAGGGGTTCGTCCACGCCCTCGACCGGGGTGGGCCCGCGGGTCACGGTGCCGTGCCGGTCGATGACCGACCAGGTCAGGAACGGCGCCTCCAGGGCGTAGCAGAAGACGAACATCTCCCCGGTCTCCGGGTCGATCTTCGGGTGGGCGGTGATCCCGGCCGGGAGCGCCCCGCCGAAGGTCTCGCGCCCCAGGGTGTCGAGGGCGTCGTCCACGCGGTAGGGGCAGGCCGATTCCGCGAGGGCCAGCAGCCGTCCGGCGTGGCGGACGACGTTGATGTCGGGGAGGTCCTTGAAGTCGTCGGCCAGCTCGGGGCCGACCTGATCGGCTCCGGGGAGGATGAAGGACTCGACGCCGCCCCAGAGGGCGCGGCCGACGCGTTCCTCGGCCAGCAGGGCCGGGGTCCGCACGAACCGGTTCCGGTACCGGGCGCGGCCTTCGGAGAGCCAGATCCCGTGCAGCATCCCGTCGCCGTCGATGGGGTACAGGTAGGAGCCGATGGGGGTGAAGCGCGGGTTCGGGCCGTTGCGCAGGTAGAGGCCGTCGAGGCCGGCGGGTATCTCGCCCGTCACTTCGAGGTCGACGGCGTCGACCTCCTCCGTCACCGGTGCGAACGAACCGAGCAGGTGGGGCACGCGCGCGGGGTCGAAGCGGGGCGGCGTCCGGGTGTTCACGGGTCCTCCCAGGAGGTCGTCGGGTGGACGCCGGGGCGGCGGACGCGCGACGGAGCGGCGCGGAGGGATCCGCACCGGAACCGGGGCGGGGACGGGGGACCGGGCCGGCGGCGGAGCCGGTGGGCGCGGCGGAGGAGCGGACATCCGCACGTGCGCACCCGGTGACGCCCCGAGCCGCGAACGTCGCCCGGTCGCGCCCCCGGGCCGTGGTCGCCCCGGGGCGGTGGCGGGTGCCGACCGTCGCCTCAGGCAGGTGTTTTCAGCCTAGCGCGGCAGGCGGGCTCCGCGACGCGGGCGGGGGACGCAGGGGTCATGATGGAGGGGTGATGACCGTACTGGTGGCGGGTGTGGCGGAGGGCGAGGAGTTGGAGCGGCTGCGGGCCCGGATCCAGCGGAACACGCACTTCCAGGTCATCTCGCACGCCCACACGCCGGAGCTGGCCCTCGCCCACGCCCGGGTGCTGCTGCCCGACATCACGGTTCTCACCCTGTCCGGGGGCCTGGGTGACGATCCCGAGGCGTTCCGTGTGCTCCACGGGGTGCGGGCCCTGGACCCGCCCGGTGCGGTGGTGCTCCGCGCCCGCAATCAGGCGGCTCTCGACGGCCTCGACCGGTACGCCGTGGACGGGGCCGTGCACGTGGTCCGGGCCGACGACGCGGAGACGTTGATGCGCGCCCTGATCACGATCGGCCTGCGCCGGGCCAGCTGCGATCCGGACACCATGCCCTGAGCCGGCGGCCCCGGGTGTGGTGGGGCGGGGGCGGCGGCTCAGGCGCCCGCGGCGGCGCGGAGGAGGTCGGCGGCGGGCCAGGTCTCCTTCAGGACCCGGGACATCAGCGGATGCTCGGAGTCGAGGACCTCGGTCATGCGGAGGGAGCCGTCCGCGTTGTACTTCTGTCCGCCGAGCAGCACGGGGGCCTTGAGGAGCTCCTCGCCCCAGGGTTCGACGGCGTTGCAGAAGAGCCCTTCGAAGCGGTGGCCTTCGAGGGTGCCGTCGTGGACGCGGCGCGTGTAGTCCTCGATGACCTCGGCGCGCACGTAGACCCAGACCACGTGGACCAGGGTGCGGCCGTCGTCGAGGCGGACGGGCAGGCGCACCTTGAGGAAGTTCCCGAGGCCCCGCGCCACCATCACCGCGCCCGAGTCGTGCGTGATCCGCTCCTCGCGCTCGGCCGGGGAGAGCTCGGCGATGAGGTGCGGCAGGGAGTGCGCGAACCCGGGCTGCCGGGGGTCCAGGGCCCCGCCGCAGGCGCAGCCACCGCCGCAACAGCCCCCGCGACCGGCGCCACACGTCCCTACCCCATGCCCATGCCCGTCTCTATGCCCGTGCTCGGGGTCGTGGTCCTCCTCGGGGTCGGGCGGCAGGAGCAGGGTGAAGGACCGGACGGCCGTGAAGACCGTCGGCTCGGGGAGGCCGAGCTCCGCGAGGGCGGCCGAGGCCGCCTCGTGCCGCTCGCCGTTGACCCGCACCTCGGACCGCACCGCGCCCGGGGCGCCGCCGTGGAAGACACGGACCGCGTTGAACCAGGGCGAGGCCAGGTCGGCGGCGAAGACCGGGGTGATCCGGCCCAGGACGTCCGCCTCCAGCAGGGCCTCCTGGAGGCGGTGGTTCTCCTCCTCGGAGACCCCGTAGGCGAGGGCGCCCGCGCCGAGCGACCGCCACCCCGGCACCCCGTAGGGGTCGTCGGGGGTCAGGTCGTCGACGAGTCCCGCGTACGCGGTGTCGGTCAGCGCCAGCAGGCAGGCCCCCGCGGAACGGGCCCAGAGGACGGCGGCGTCGCGCGGTGTGGTGACGACCACGGCGCGGTCCACGAAGCAGGGCACCTCGGGCTGGATGCCGACGTCCGGGAAGGCGATCAGGTCGTACTGGTGGGCCTCGCCGGCCGCTCCCGGGTCCCCGGCTGCCACGCCGACGGCCCAGCCCCGCGGGCTGAGCAGCGAATCCCCCTTCAGCCCGGCGCCCTCCGTGCAGCCCGGGGCCAGCTCCTCCAGGGCGTCGCGCACCAACGCGAGGAATTCCAGGGCCGGCAGCCGGCCCCCGTCGGGCTCCGGGCGCTTGCCGCGGCGGCGTATCCAGGACATGCGGATGATCATACGGCGGCCCCTCCCTCGCCCGGAGGGGGTGTGAGGCCCGGGATGGCGGGCCCTCCGGCTGGACAGTCATGGAACATGAACGCATCCGAGCCGGGAGCGGGCCCCGGAGCAGAACCGGATACCGGCTCCGTACCGGCGCCCCGTCCCCCCGTCGTCGGCGGCCGGGCGCGGACACCCGTCGCACCACCGTCCGTCGCACCGCCGTCCGCCATACCGTCGTCCGCCGCACCGGCCGCGGCCCCGGCGCCGCGGGGCGGGCAGCCGGGTACCGAGGAGCGCGGCGCCCCGCCCGAGGAGGGAGCGGCGGGGACGGCGGCGCGTCGGGCCGCGGCGGCCGAGGTCGGGCGGTTCGTGGTGGGCGCGGTCACCGTCCTCGCGGCCCTGGCGGGCCTGGTCCTCGGCATCCGCGCGGAGCTGCGCTCGGGGCGGGAGGAACAGCGGGTCGAGGCGGCGGAACGGCTCGCCGAGGAGGCGCGGGAGAAGGTGTACGCCGATCTCGTGGACTTCTACTGGGACGGCGCCGTGCTGCACGTGGTGAACGGCAACTCCCGGGTGGTGCCGATGCGGCTGGCGCTGCCGGATCGGAAGGTGTTCTGGGACTTGGCCCTGGTGAAGCCGTGCAAGGAACTGCTGGTCCCGCGTTCCGCGTTGTTGGCGTCCATGGCCGGCGAGGTGCCCTCCGTGCGACTCGGCGCGGGGGAACTCGGCTCCGTCCGGCTGGAGTTCATGGATCCGGAGGGGCGCGTCTGGGAGCGGGTCAGCGGCCGGGGCCTGACGAGGGCGGAGCCGTGGCCGCCGGCCAGCCGACCTCCCGCCGTGAGTGCCGAGGAGTGGAACCTCCGCCCCGAGGACTCTCCCCGCTGCGGCAGCTCCTGAACGGCGACGGGGCGGACGGGGCGGCGGCGATGAGGCCCGCAGGGGCGGTGGGTGAGGGGCGGGGGCGGCGGTGGGTGAGGGGGGTCAGCTGAGCGGGGGCAGGGGCTGGGGCGGGGTGGGGCCGGTGTAGCGGGCGGCGGGGCGGATGATCTTCGGGTCGGCGGCCTGCTCCAGGATGTTGGCGCTCCAGCCGATCACCCGGGCCGCGCAGAAGGTCGGGGTGAACATCTCGCGGGGCAGTCCGCACAGTTCCATGACCACGCCCGCGTAGAACTCCACGTTGGTGTGCAGTTCGCGGCCCGGCTTCAGTTCGGCGAGGATCTCCTCCACCTGCCGCTCCACCTCGACGGCGAAGTCCACGAGGGGGCCGCCGAAGTCGAGGGCGATCTCGCGGAGCATCCGGGAACGGGGGTCCTCGGTGCGGTAGACGGGGTGTCCGAAGCCCATGATCCGGTCGCCCGCGAGGACGCGTTCGCGGATCCAGGGAGCGATCCGGTCCACGGTGCCGATGGCGTCGAGGGTGTCCAGGGCGCGGCTGGGGGCGCCGCCGTGCAGCGGGCCGGAGAGGGCGCCGACGGCCCCGGTGAGGCAGGCCGCGACGTCCGCGCCGGTGGAGGCGATCACCCGGGCGGTGAAGGTCGAGGCGTTGAAGCCGTGGTCGACGGTGGAGATCAGGTACCGCTCGACGGCGCGGGCCCGGGCCTGGTCGGGCTCCTCCCCCGTGAGCATGTACAGGTAGTTGGCGGCGTACGGGAGGTCCTGGCGCGGCTCGATCGGGTCCAGGCCGTGGCCCAGCCGGTGCAGGGCGGTCAGCAGGGTCGGTACGGCGGCGCAGGCCGCGAGGGCGTCCGCGGCGCGCTGCTCGGGGGTGAGGTCGTACACCGGGCGGAAGCCGGCGGAGGCCCCGAGCAGGGAGAGGGCGGTCCGCAGGCCGGCGAGGGGGCCGGACATCGCACCGGCGCGGGCGAGGGCGGGCAGGACCTCGCGGACCTCCGGGGGGAGGGCGCGCAGGGCGGCGGTCTCGGCGGTGAACGCGGCGCGGGCGGCGGTGTCGGCGGGGAGCGCGCCCCGGAACATCAGGTGCCACACGTCCTCGAAGCCGCGGTCGGCGGCGAGTTCGACGGCCGAGTACTGGCGGTAGTGGTAGAAGCCCTCGCGGCCGCGGACGTCGCCGAGGGCGGTGTCGGTGACGACGACTCCGGCGAGGCCCCGGGGCACCGGGACGGGGGTGGGTCCGGGGGTGGTGTCGATGAGGTTCATGCATCGACCATCCATGATGGATTGAATCCTTGTCAATATTGATTGAATCAACACGTCAGCCCATCTGTAAGGTGTGGTGCATGAGTGACCAGACCGACGGCGGACGCAGGATCGGCACGCAGGAGGCCGCGCGGGTCCTCGGCGTGAAACCGGCGACGGTGTACGCGTACGTGAGCCGTGGCCAGCTGTCGAGCCGCCGTGACGCGGCCGGGCGCGGCAGCAGTTTCGACGCCGCCGAGGTCGCGGCCCTGGCCCGGCGCAACCGGCGCGAGGCGGCCGCGCCCGCCACCGGGGAGCTCGCCGTGCGCACGGCGCTCACCCTGATCGAGCCGGGCGCCTACTACTTCCGCGGGGTCGACGCCGTGGCCCTGGCCTCCCGGTACCGCTACGAGGAGGTCGCCGAATGGCTGTGGACGGGGACCCTGACGCCCGGGAGCGGCTTCGCCGCGCCCCCCGAGGCGCTCGCCGCCGCCCGGCGCTCGGTGGCCGCGCTGCCCGCGCACAGCGGCCCGGTCGACCGGCTGCGGGTGGCGGTGGCCGCCGCGGCCGCCGCGGATCCGCTGCGCTTCGACCTGTCGGAGGAGGCCGTCCTCGGCTCCGCGCGCTGCCTGATCCCGACGCTGGTGGGCGCCCTGCCCGAGGTCGCCGACGACCACCCCGACCCGGCCGCGGAGGACGACGGGATCGCGGAGGACGACGGGATCACTGAGCACGGCGGGATCGCGCGGCGGCTGTGGCCGCGGCTGACGGCCCGGGAGCCCGATCCCGACGCCCTCGCGGTCCTCGACCTCGCGCTCGCCCTCCTCACCGACCACGACCTGGCCGCCTCCACCCTGGCCGTACGGGTGGCGGCCTCGGCGCGCGCGCACCCCTACGCGGCGGTGTCGGCCGGACTCGGCGCCCTCGAAGGGCCGTTGCACGGCGCGGCAGGGCGGCTCGCGCACCGCATGCTGGTGGACGTACGGGAGCAGGGCGGTGCCGCCCCGGTGGTGGCCGAGCACCTCCGGGCGGGCCGCCGGGTCCCGGGGCTCGGGCACCGGCTGTACCCCGGCGAGGACCCCCGGGCCACGGCCCTGTTCGCCCGACTGGAAGCGCTGGAGCCCGCCGCGCCCGCCCTGGCCGCGGCCCGCGAGGTGGCCGCGGTGATGGCACGTCAGGGTGGACTCCACGCCAATGTGGACCTGGCCCTGGCGGTCCTGACGGTGTCGTACGGGATGGCGCCCGAGGCCGGGGAGACCGTCTTCGCGGTGGCGCGCACCGCCGGATGGATCGCCCACGCCCTGGAGGAGTACCAGGAACGGCCGCTGCGCATGAGGCCGAGCGGGCAGTACCACGGGCCGCGCCCGCCGCAACCGATGCCGACGCCGATGCCGACGTCCATGCCGTAGTCGGCCCCGTGCGGGGAGCGGTGCCCCGACCGGGCGGGCGACCGCCCGGCCGGGTCGTCGGCGGGGGCGGGTCGTCGGCGGCGGTCGTCAGCGGGCGCAGGGCCGTCAGCGGGGGCGGACTGCCGTCACCGTGAAGCGCTCGACCTCGTTGACGTGCCCGCCCGTGGAGGCCACCACGGTCAGGACCGGATCGGTGGCACCGGAGTAGGCGACGGTCGCCGTCCAGGGCTGTCGCGTGCCGCCGCCCGGGACGCAGCAGGCCGTCCCCAGCGGGCGGGGCGAGGAGGGACCGCGCACCTCGACGCGGATGCTCTCGTCCACCCCGGTGATCCGCCCGCCGACGCGCAGTGGGGACCTCGCCGCGGCCCCGTAGGCGGGCGCGGTCAACGAGAAGGTGGTGTCGTCGGTGCCGACCACCTCCCAGGGGGCGTCGGCTCCGGTGCCGTACCGCACCAGGTGGACCACGGCCGCGGTGCTGCGGCGGGCCTCCTCGGGGGCGCTCGGGCCGATGCCGATCCGGGCGTGCCGGCCGCTGACCCGCTGCGAGGCCACCCGGTCGAGCTCGCGGAAACCCAGGAAGTCGCGGACGAAGGCCAGCGCCGTCTGTTCCGCGTCGAGGTGCCAGGGCTGGTGGCCGCCGTCGCGGTAGGACCGCTGCCACTCCCGGGCCCGCGCGAGGCTGGTGAAGGGCCACAGCGGCTGGAGTCCGGCGCCGAGGGCCGGGTCGGAACCGGCGGGGGCCGTGGGTTCGGCGGAGGGGCCGGGTGTCCTCGCGCCGGAACCCGTCGGGGTGACGGACGACGACGGGGACGCCGACGCGAACGCGGACGGCGGGGCGACCGTCGCGGTGGGTGCGCCCGTGGTCCCCGAGGGGCCTCCGGACGGCTTCGGCCCCGTCGGGGAGCCCTCGGCGCAGCCGGACAGGAGCAGACCCGCGAGCACGGCCCCGGCCAGGAACCGGAGGCGCGGGCGAGACCGGCGCGACCCCTGGGGCCTGAGCGGCCTGAGCGGCCTGTGGGCTCGGTGGGGCCGGAGCGGCGGCCGGGGGTGGACGGGCGGGAGCGTGGACTTCATGGGCACTCCATGGCGTGACGCCGCACGAGCACTCCCCCGTGCTGGTGGGTGCCGCCGGTGGCGTCATGGTCCCACCGCGCCGACCGGCTGGGAAGCCGGGCCGCGGGGAGGCCAGGGGCAGCGGGGGGCGGCGGGGAGCACGGGGCGCACTCGGGGACCGTACGCGGCGACCGCACCCCGCTCGCCGTGCCCGGACGGCTCCGCTGGTGCACGGTGTCCGTAGGGCCCCTCGGCTCCGTCGGCCGTTTCCGGCGGGTGCGCGCGGGCAGGCGCGGGATCGACGGCGGGGCCCGGAACGCGGCCCCGTCGGGCACCCCGACGGCCGGCGAACGGCCCCGGAGAAAGGCGGAGACGGATGCGGCACCACGACCTGGTCGTCATCGGCGCGGGGTCCGGCAACGCGGTCGTCGACGACTCGTTCGCCGGGCTCGACGTGGCCATCGTGGAGGAGCGGTGGTTCGGCGGCACCTGCCTCAACGCCGGGTGCATCCCGAGCAAGATGTTCGCCCACACGGCCCACGTGGCACGTACCGTCCGGGAGGCCGGCGCCTTCGACGTGGTGGGCGGCCCCGGCACCGTCCACTGGCCCGAGGCCCGCGACCGGGTCTTCGGCCGGCTGGACGCGGCGCGGGAGGACGGCCGCCGGGGCCGCGTGGAGGCGAAGTCCGTCACCGTCTACGAAGGACGGGCCCGGTTCACGGGGCCCCGAAGGCTCAGGATCGAGACGGGCGGGGAGGTGGTCGAGGTCGACGCCGCGCAGATCGTGGTGGCGGCGGGTGGCCGCCCGGTGGTTCCGCCCGTCGTCCGGGACTCCGGTCTGCCGTACGAGACATCCGACACCGTGATGCGGATCGGGACCGCGCCCCGTCATCTGGCGGTCCTCGGCGGCGGCTACGTCGCGGCCGAGCTGGCCGAGGTGTTCGCGGCGGCGGGGAGCCTCGTCACCGTCGTGGAGAAGGAGGAGCGGCTGCTCGGGCCCCAGGACGAGACGGTCGCGGAACGCTTCACCGAGCTGGCCGGGGAACGGTACGACCTGCGACTCGGCCGGGAACTCACCGGGCTCGACGGCGCCCCGGGCCGGCTGCGGCTGACGTTGGACGACGGTTCCACCGTCGCGGCGGACATGCTGCTCGTGGCGGTGGGACGGACCCCCAACGGCGATCGCCTGGACCTGGAGGCCGCCGGCATCCACACCCACGAGGACGGCCGGATCGTGGTGGACCGCCACCAACGCACCAGCGTGGAAGGAGTGTTCGCCCTCGGTGACGTCTGTTCTCCGGTGCCGCTGAAGCACGTGGCCAACCGGGAGGCGCGCGTCGTGGCGCACAACCTCCGCCATCCCGGGTCGCCGATCTCCTGCGATCACGAGCGGGTCCCGGCCGCCGTCTTCACCCGACCCCAGATCGCCTCCGTCGGGCTCACCGAACAGGACTGCCGCGACCGGGGCCTGACGTACCGGGTGGGCACGGCCGAGTACGCCGACATCGCCTACGGCTGGGCGATGGAGGACACCACCGGATTCTGCAAGGTCCTCGCCGACCCCGCGAACGGCCGCCTCCTGGGCGCGCACCTGATGGGACCCCAGGCTCCCTCCCTGATCCAACCGCTCGTCATGGCACTGGAGTTCGACATCGACGCCCGCGCCCTGGCCTCGACCCCGTACTGGATCCACCCGGCCCTGACGGAAATCGTGGAGAACGCCCTCCTGGACCTGGACCTGGACGGGGATCCGGACGGCGGTGCGGACGGCGACGCGAACGGGAACACGGACGCGGCCCCGGGCCTCGACTCCGCCTGACAGCCCCCACCACCCCACGCACCCGGTGCGGCCCGGCAGCAGCGGGGGAAGAGCACGGGTGACGTGCGCGGCGGGGCCAGGGGTGTGGCCGTACGGGCTCGGGGCGACCGTCCTGGCGGACGGGCGCGCCCCGGGGTCGGCGGGTCCCGCCGCGCCGGTCCACCGCGCTCTTCCTCCGGTGCCCCGCCAGTCCACCACCGGACGCCCCGCCCCGGCCAGGCAGTCCGACCGGCAGAAGTACCGAACCGTACTTCTGCCGGTCCCCCGGCGCGGCCCGGTCTCGGGTCGGTCGCGAGCCCGGGTGTCAAGGGGGGCAGCCCCTGTGCTGTTCGGGGGGCGGGCGCAGTGATCTCCGGCGGGCGTCCTGACAGGGTCCTCTTACGGCGGGCGGACGGCTCGCGGAGGACATGACCAGGGGGAATGCTCGTGTACGGGGACCGGCAGCGGCACGAAGACGGGTACGAGCACGGGCACGGGAGCGTGCACGGGCACGGGAAGCGGGTCGGGGCGGCGGTTCTGCTCGCGGCGGCGCTCATCGCGGGGACCGTGCCCGTGGCGGGGGCCGCCGTCCCCGGCGCGAGGACGGGCGCGGACGCCGCCCCGGGCACGGCGACCCGGTCGTCCGACCCCGTGCAGCGGCAGTTGGACCTGCTCGTCGGGATCGACGGGGTCCCGGGCGCGCTCGCCCACGACGGGCGGCGGACCCGTACCGCCGGTGTCGCGGACCGGGAGTCCGGCCGCCCCATGGTCGGCGCGCGGGGCCGGGTGCGGCTGGCCAGCAACACCAAGGCGTTCACCGCGACGGCGGTGATGCGCCTGGTCGTGGACGGGCGGATCCGGCTCGACGACCGCGTGGGCCGCTACGTGCCCCTGCTCGCCGGAAGCACCATCACCGTACGGCAGTTGCTCAAGCAGACCAGCGGACTGCCGGAGTACACCGCGCTGGTGGACTGGACCCGGCCCGGCACGCCCGAGGACTACCTGGCCCTCGCCCTCGCGGCGGAGCCCGTCTTCGCCCCGGGTACCGACTGGGGCTACTCCAACACCAACTACCTGGTGCTCGGCATGGTGATCGACGAGGCCGCCGGGGTCGACTTCCGTACGTACGTCGAGCGGACCATCCTGCGGCCGCTGCGCCTGGACGACACCTACTGGCCCGCCCCCGGCGAGCTGACGCTCCGCGGGCCGCACGCCCGCAACTACGGGGTGCACCCCGCCGCACCGGAGGCCGGCCGCGTGGACGTGACGGACCTGCCCGGGTACGAGTTCGGCGCCTCCGGCGGGCTCGTCTCCACGCCCGCGGACCTCAACGCCTTCTGGGACGGGCTGTTCGGCGGTCGCCTGCTCCCCGACCGGGCCCTTCGGACCATGACCGGGGACAGCACGGCGGTCGGCGGGCGCGACGTCTACCCGGCCGGCAGCCGCTACGGCTACGGCATCGCGTCGGTACCGCTGAGCTGCGGTGGCGTGTACTGGGGGCACGGCGGCGACCTGCCCGGCAATTCGGTGGGCGGCGGCCGGGCCACGGCGGGGCGGGGCACCGTCACCGTGTACACCACCACCTGGGCGGGCGAGGGCCCGAGCCTGCGCCGTCTCCAGAAGGCCGTGGACGTCTCCCTGTGCGCGAAGCCCCACCAGCGCTCGTGACCGAGCGCGGCGGTCGCCCCTGACAGCCGCTGACGACCACTGGCCCGGCCCTTCGGTCAGCGGCGGCGGGTGCGGCGGGAGCGGAGCAGGAGGCCGGCGGCGGCGCCGGTCACGGCGGCGACCGCCACGCCGGCGGCGGTGATCCACGTGGTGCGGCCCGGGGCCGAGTCCTCGCCCGGACCGGGGTCGGTGGTGCCGTGGACCCGGGTGGGCGCGGCGGCCGCGGCCGGTGCCGCGGTCGGTGCTCCGGTACGCCGTGCCGCGGGGGCGAGAGTCCTCGCGGGGGCACCCGCCGTCGTGGGCGGGGTGGGTCTCGGCGCGGGGGCCGCGACGGTCACCGCGCCTTGGCCTCGGCCGAGGTCCGGGAAGCCGACCTCGATGGTGACCTGCCAGCGTCCGGCGGGCAGGGCCTCGGCGGTGGTCCAGCCGGCGGCCGTGCCGGGGACCCGGACCAGCCGCCACGGACCGGCCGTGCGAGAGCCGTCCCCGCTGACCGCGTTGACGGTGGCGGCGACCCGCTCCTCCACCGGGTCCCCGTCGTTCTCCCAGGTCACGTCGGCCAGGACGTGACCCCGGCGTTGTCCGGTGATGTCCACGGCGACGGTGTCCCCGTGCGCCGCGGCCGTGCCGGGCACGGTGATCACCAGGGCCCCCGAGGAGGCGGCGAGGGCGGCGAGGGCGAGGGCGGGGTTCCTTCGGTGCATGGCGGTGCTCCCGGAGTGTGGAAGGACGGGATGGCAGGACGGAGTGGGGTGGGGGCCGGGTGACGGGGCGGCCCGGCCGTGGAGCCGGCCCCCGGTGGAGGCGGGCCGCCCCGTGACGGTCCGCCTCCCCGGTCGGCCAGCGTTCCACGAGTCGGGGACGGAGGGCGGGGTCCTCGCGGCGGGCGGCGAT
>NZ_JBEOSD010000077.1:0-35103 GCF_040302735.1 Streptomyces sp. NPDC097619
CGTCACCAGGGGGGACGGGACCCCCCCTCGGCCCTGCCGGGGCGCGGACCGGCGGGCCCGGGCCCGCCGGAGCGCCGGTCCCGAGGGACGGGACCGGCGCTTCCGGGGTGGGGGCGTGCGGTGACGGGGGCCGCGCGGGCGGCCGTCAGCCGGGCCGGGTGCCCGTCAGTCGGGCCAGGTGCCCGTCAGGCGCCGGGTGGTGACGGCGCCCGCCCGGTCCACCGCCGCCCGCACCACCGCGAACACCGCGCCCTGCAGGGCCGCCGCGATCAGGATCTCCCGCCAGCTGCGGGACTCGTCCGTGGGGTAGGGGGCCTCGTCCTCGTGGCCGGCCAGCTTCCACACCTCTTTGAACGCCGCCCCCGCCAGCAGGCCGCCCACCGCGCCGAGGGTCAGGCCGATCGGCTTGTAGGCGACCTTGACGCTGTTCACTTGGCACGCCGCGCGCGCCGCACCAGGAAGAAGACCACGACCGTCGCCGCGGCCAGCGCCGGTATCCGGCGGGACCGGGCCCCCTCCGCCACCGCCCAGGTCCGCTCCCGCAGCGGGCCCGGGGCCTTCCCCGCCAGGTCGGAGGCGTGCGAGGCGCCCTCGCGCAGCCGGTCCGCGGCCCGGGAGGCCCCGTCGAGGACCGGACCGGGAGCCTTGTCCTTGACGTCCTTGACCAGCTCGGCGGCCTTGGCCGCACCGGTCCGCAGCTGCCCGCCGACCACCGAGGCGGTCCCGGCCACCTGCTCCTTCAACTCGACTGCCTTGCCCAGGGCCTGGGCCTTGACGTTGGTGACGTCGGTCCGATGGCTCATCGCCGTGCCTCCCGCTTCGGGTACCGGTCCGTCGTGCCGAACCGTGTCCTGCCGCGCGCTTACCCCGGAACCGCCGGGTCACCCGCCCCGCACCCGTGGTCATCGGGCGGGCGCGGGACCGCACCGGACCGGGCACGGGGGCGGCCCCGCCCGCTCCGGGATCGCCGGAGGGGACGGGGCCGCCGCGGGGAGCGGGCCGGATCGACCCCGCGGGCCGGATCGGCCCGCGGGGCGGATCGGATCAGCCCGGGAAGCAGAGGGACTGGCCGGTGCCGAAGCCGTAGCAGTCGATCCGGCGGGAGGTGGTGGCCTTCAGCCCCGCGTTGTCGGTGACCGTCAGCTCGGCGGTGTAGCTCCGCTGACCGGCCGGGTAGCGGTGGGCGACGGTACGGCCCGTTCCCGTGGTGTTGTCGCCGAACTTCCAGGCGTAGGAGGCGATGGTGCCGTCGCTGTCCTTGGAGCCGGAGGCGTCGAAGGAGCAGTCCTGGTACCAGCAGGACACGGTGAAGGCGGCGGTCGGCGGGGTCCCGGCCGGCGGCTCGACGGTGCCGGCGGTGACCTGCTTGGTGACGGTGCCCTTGCGGCCGGCGTTGTCGGTGACGGTCAGCTTCACCGAGTAGGTGCCCGCCTTGGCGTACTCGTGCGAGGGCTTCACGCCCTCGCCCGTGGTGGTGTCACCGAACTCCCAGGCGTACGAGGCGATGCTGCCGTCCGGGTCGGAGGAGGCGGAGCCGTCGAAGGAGCAGGTCGGCGCGGAGGTCGAGCACTGCGCGCTGAACTCGGCCTTGGGCTCACCGGGTTCGGCCGGGGCGCCCAGGCCGGTGACGTCGAGCAGCTTGTTCGGGGAACCGCTTCCCGGGCTCGTGACCTTGCCGCTCTGCGCCCCGTTCACGAGCGCGTCGCGGACCTGCGCCGGGGTGGCGTCAGGGTGCGCCGACAGGTATATCGCGGCCGCTCCGGCGGCGTGCGGCGTCGCCATGGACGTACCGCTCATGGTCTGGGTGCCGCCGCCCATCTTGGTGGAGACGATCGACCCGCCGGGCGCGAACAGGTCCAGACAGCTGCCGTAGTTGGAGAAGCTGGAGCGGGCGTCGTTGCTGTCGGTGGAGCCGAGGGTGACGGCGGCGGTCAGCCGGGCCGGGCTGGTGCCGCAGGCGTCCTTGCTGTCGTTGCCGGCGGCCACGGCCACCTGCACCCCGGAGTTGATGACCCCGGCCACCGCGTCGTCGAGGGCGCGGTCGGCGCTGCCGCCCAGGGACATGTTCACGATGGCGGGCTTCTTGGCGTTCCGGACGATCCAGTCCATCCCGGCCGCGATCTGCTCGGTGCTGCCCGAACCCTGGCAGTTGAGCACCCGGACGCCGACCAGCTTCACGTTCTTCGCGACGCCGTGGTCCTTGCTGCCGACGGTGCCGGCCACGTGCGTGCCGTGCCCGTGGCAGTCCGCCGAGTCGGCGTCGTTGTCGATGAAGTCGTACCCCGAGGCGGCCCGGCCGCCGAACCCGGTGTGCTGGGTGTACAGGCCGGTGTCCGCGATGTAGGCGGTCACCCCGCTGCCGTCGTTGGGGTAGGTGTAGCTGTTGTCCTTGGTGCCGTCCACCCGGTCCAGGCCCCAGGACGGCGGGCTCGGCTGCGTCCCGATCGCCTTGAACACCGTGTTGGCCTGCACGTAGCGCACGCCGGGGGAGGCCGCCAGACGACGGGCCTCCGCCGGGGTGGCCTGGACGGAGAACCCGCGGAAGGCCGCGCTGTACAGCCGGCGGACCGTCCCCCCGGAACGGTCCGTCAGGTCCTGCGCGACCGAGGCGGTCTCGGCCGTGGCGGAGGCCCGCAGCGAGGGCGCGGCGTCCAGGGCGACGAGGTACTGGCCGGAGACGGCGCCGGCCGAGCCCTCACCGAGCACCGTGCCCTGCGCGGCCGCCCCGTACGGGGTGGCGGGTGCGCTCTGGGCCGGGGTGGCGGCCACGAGCAGGGTCAGGGCGGTGGCGGCTGCCGCCCCCAGTACCGTGACGGCGGGCCGGGTGCTTCTCGCACCACGCTGTGCACGCATCGAAAGGCTCCTGTAGATCGGGCTGTCCGAACGGATCGGACGTCCCGGCGTGGGGGCCGGGACGCAGGGATCACCCTGGTCCCGGGGCGCGGCCGGGCCAATCCGTAGCCGTATCCGTAGGGATACCTATTCGCGCGGCCCCGGGGCGCCGTCGGTACGTACCGGCAGCGGGATGTGGCGTCGGCTCGGCAGGTCGAGCTTGCTCAGGACCCGCGCCACGTGCTGCTCCACCGTCCGCGGCGACAGGAACAGCAGCTCGGCGATCTCACGGTTGGTCAGGCCCGTCGCGGCCAGCCGGGCCACCTCCGCCTCCCGGGCCGACAGGACTCCGGCGGCGGGGGAGCGCCCGGCCGGGGTCCGGCGCGGGGAGCCGTGCTCGCGCAGGGCGCGGCGGCAGCGGGCGGCGTCGTGGACGGCGCCCAGGTGTTCCAACTCGTCGGCGGCCCGGGCCCCTTCCCCCGGGTCCGGCTCCGGGGAGCAGGCGTACGCGGCGGCCGTGGTGCGGGCCGCGTCGTAGGGGCGGGACAGCTCCGCGTAGGCGCGGGCCGCCTCCCGGAAGGCGTCGGCGGCGCCCGGCGGGTCCTCGGCCCGGGCGAGGAGGGCCCGGCACAGTGGCAGCGCGGCGTGCGCCAGGGGCAGTTCGCGGTCCCGGACGGCGTCGGCGAACCGCTCGGTGAGTTCCCGTGCCTCCCGTGCCCGGCCCGTCCGCAGGCGGGCGCCGACGGCGGCGGGCACCAGGTCGGCGGCCCAGCCCCACACCCCCTTGCGGGCCACCCGGTCCACGGCCTCGTCGGCGAGCTCGGCGGCCTCGGCGGGCCGGCCGCGGGCCGAGCGGATCCGCACGGCGGCCCCGGCGGCGGTGGCGTACACGGGGGTGGCGGTGTTCCCCGGGTCCGCGAGCGCGGCGGCCCCGAGGTGCTCCTCCGCCGCGTCCCAGTCGGCGCGGGCGGCCGCGAGGAGCCCCTGCACGAGGAGGGCCTCCGATTCCACGCCCCAGGCGCCCCGGGCCACCTCGCGGAGCCGTCCGGCCCGCCCGTCGAGCCCTTCCCAACGGCCCCGGCTCCAGTCCAGCCGCAGGGCGGTGGCCTCGATGATGCTGCGCAGGTAGGGGGCCCGGCAGGCGGCGGCGGTGCGGGCGCCCTCGGCGAGGAAGCCCTCCGCCTCGACGTCCCGGCCCAGCCAGGCGGCGACGTCGGCGAGGTTCCCGCACATCCGGGCCAGTTCCATCCGCACGGCGCGGCCGGACCCGGCGCCGGCGATCGACGCCTCCGCCTCGGCCCGCACCCCGGGCTCGCCCAGGCTCATCCGCAGGGCCAGGTGATTGCCCCGGACGGCCAGCCGCAGCGCCTCGTCCCCGTGCGCGGCGGCCAGCCGTTCGGCCTCCTCGATGCGGGCCACGCACAGCGGGTACGGGTCGTCCCCCCACAGCGGCATCGCCAGCCCGGCCAAGCCGCGCGCGGCCCGGGCGGGGGAACCGCTCAGCTCGGCCACCGCGCGAACGGTGTCGAGACGGCCCTGGAGGTGGTCGCCGGCCTGGTTGTTGAGGAGCAGGCCCAGGTTGAGGCGGATGTCCCCGCGGACCGTCTCGGGTAGCGCGGACTCGTCCACGACCCGGCGCAACAGCCGGGCGGTCCGCCGGTGGCTGAGGCCGATCACCGCGGCCCGACTCAGCCGCAGCGCCAACCGGGCCAGGTCCGTCGCGGGCAGTTCGGGATCGTCGAGGAGCTGTTCCAGGAGGTGCACGGCCACGGCGGTGTCACCGACGTCCTGGGCGTGCCGGGCGGCGTTCTCGGCGTACCGGCGCCAGCCCTCCGGGGTGCCGCCCAGCCGGGCGTGGAAGGCGAGCCGGACCAGCGGCGGCGCGGGCCGCGCTTCGAGGGCCGCCACGGCCCGCCCGTGCAGTCGGCGCCGTTCGGGCCCCAGCAGGGCGTCGTGCACGGCCTGTTGGGCGAGCCCGTGCCGGAATCCGTACCGGTCCCGCCCCAGGTCGAAGAGGACCCCGGCCCGCAGTGCCTCGCCCAGGGCGTCGGCCGCCGCGTCCGCGGAGAGCCCGGCCACCGCCCCGATCAGGGCCTCCTCGGCGGGCTCGGTCAGCACGGCCGCCGCGTGCACCGCGGCCAGGGCCGCCGCCCCGAGGGACGCGGTCCGCTCGCCCATGGCTTCCCCGAGGAGCGCCGGCACCGGCGCGTGCGGCCCGCACCGCAGGCCCGCGTGGCGCACCGACTCCTCCAGCACGAAGGGGATCCCGGCGGTACGGGCGTGGAGCTCGGCGGCGACATCGGAGGGCACGGGACTGCCGGTCAGCGCGGAGGCCAACACGCGCACGTCCTCGGTGCCCAGCGGACCCAACGTCACCAGGCTCAGCCCGCTCCCCGCGGGGCGCCGGTGCGCCAGACCCAGCGGCTGCTGCCCGGGCGGCAGGTCCTCCCGCCGGTAGGTCAGCACGGTGGTCATCCCCGGCGGCGGGTGCTCGGTCACGAACCGGATCAGGTCACGGGTGCCGTCGTCGGCCCAGTGCAGGTCCTCGATCACGAGGACGGCCGGACGCACCGCCGTCAGGAACGCGGCGACCGCGCGGAACAGCCGGTGCGCGGCGGCCGCGTGGTCGTCGAGGGGTTCGCACGGCGGCGGCAGCCGCTCGGCTATCTCGGGCAGGTACGGCCGCAGGGCCCCGCACACCGGGCTCAGCCCGGACGGCACCGGCAGATCGTGCAGCACGTCGAAGAACGGCCCGTACGGGAAGGGTTCGCGGAGCGGCGGACAGGCCCCCGACAGCACGAGCCGGCCGTCCCGGGGCAGGCGCGCCAGTGCCTCGCGGACGAGCCGGGTCTTGCCGATGCCCGCTTCGCCCTCGACCATCACCACCCCGGGCGGCCGGTCCAGGGCCTCCAGCAGCACCCGGAGTTCCTGATCGCGGCCGACCAGCACGGGTGCGTCCGCCCCTGCCGTCATGCGCACCGAGTCTACGCAGCGGCCCCCACGACCGACAGGTGCTGATCAACGGCGGTGTGACGGGCGGTGCTCCCCGGCGCGGCCCCGCCCCCGGAGATGGGTGCCGTCCCCCATGGACACCCGGCGTCCCCTCCCGCAGACTGCGACCGCCCACCCCGCGCCGGCTCGCCCACTCCACCCCCGCGCCGCCTCGCGCCCTCCCGCCGTGCCCCGGAGCCCCCGCATGACACTCCTCGCCGCCGTCCTCGCGCTCGTGCTCACCGGCGTCGTGCTCTGGCGCACCGTCGCCGTGGCCCGGATGCGGGAGCTCCCCGCCTGGCGGCGCGCCCTGCCCCTGGTCCTGTGCCTGGCCGCGCTCGTCGCGAGCCTGCTGCGGGCCTTCGACATCCGGGCCGTGGCCGACGCCGTCGCCTTCCCCCTCAACCTGGCCGCCCTCGTGCTCGCCTCCCGGGAGATCCGGGCGGCCGACCGTGCCCGCCGGGAGACGGCGACACCGGCCCGAGCCGAAGGAGCGGTCGGGCCCCGACGGGCTACGCCTCCACCGCCACCGGGCCGCCCGGGGTGACCGGTTCGGCGTTGCGGCGCGTCTTCGACCAGCCGGTACGGCCGCGCAGGACGCGGACGAAGGCGCGGGCCGAGACCAGGAACAGGTGGTACGCGTACAGCCACAGGGCGAAGCCCCACAACAGCGAGCGGAGCCGGGAGGCGTCCGGCGCGAAGTCGCGGCGGTAGGTCGGGCCCCACAGCACGAACGGCAGCACCGACAGGACGGCCAGGCCCAGGGCGAGCGGCCACCAGGCCAGGGCCCCCGAGAAGCCGTTCACGGCCAGGACGACCAGCAGGACCGCGGACAGCAGCAGCGAGAAGAGGTGGGCCAGCGGCTGGCCGAAGGTGTACAGGGTCTCCAGTACGCCAGCGCCGGTGTAGTGCCGCGAGGACAGGATGCGCGGGGCGTAGCGGGCGCACTGCAGGTTGCCCTGGGCCCAGCGGGTGCGCTGGGTGAGCAGCCGGCGGGCGTGCGGCAGGCCCTCCTGGGAGACCCAGGTGTCCGCGACGTGCCGGATCCGGTCCCCCGCGAGGATCATGTGCAGGCCGAGTTCGTAGTCCTCCAGGAGGGCGCCCTCGCGCCAGGGGCGCCGTTCGGCCGCCGCGATGCGGTCCAGGGCCGACAGCCGGGTGAACTGGCCGTTGCCGCCCAGCCCCACCGAGCCGGTGCGGGCCCGCAACAGCTGCATGCCGGCGTTGGACACGGCGAACTCCATGTCCTGCATCCGGACCAGCAGGCGGGCGGCCGCGTTGGCGGCGCGACCCCGGTCCGGGAGCGGCCGGGGGTCGGACACGTTGCGCATCCGCACGCTGACCTGCACCCCGCCGGTCTCCGGGTCCCCGAACCCTCGCGGGCCGCTGACCAGGGCGGTGGCGGCCGGGTCCAGGCGCCCGTCGGCGTCCACCACGCACACGACGACCCGGTCGCGGTCGGTGCCGGGGTCCAGGAGTTCGCCGAGTTCGCGGTAGGCGGCGTTCAGGGCCGCGCCCTTGCCGGTGCGGGCCTCGGGGAGGACCCGGCTCACCAGGTGCACCCGGAGGTCGTCCTCGGCGAGCGCGGCGACGATCTCCCCGGTGCGGTCCTCACTGGCGTCGTCGACCACCCACACGTGCGCGTAGGGGAAATCGGCGCGGAGCCGGGCCACGGTGGTGCCGACGACGGCCTCCTCGTCCCGGCAGGGCACGAAGAAGTGCCAGTCGAAGGCGGTCGGGTCGCCCGCCTCCGCGGCGGGGCGGTCGCGGTAGGCGTGCCGGGCCCCCGCGGCGTACACGAGGAAGCCGGCGAGGAGCAGGAAGGGGAAGAGCAGGAGCAGGGGGTGGTTCGTGTCGGGCACGGTGCGGATCCTCAGGCGGCGACGGGACGGGCGGGGGCGGAGGGGGCCGCGGCGGGGGCGGCGGTGCGGGCCAGGAGGTCCGCGATGCGGCGGGAGGCCATGCCGTCGCCGAAGGGGCTGGGCAGGTCCGCCAGCCGGTCGCGGAGGGCGGCCCCGCGGTCCAGGCGCTCGCGGGCCGCCGCGCCGAGCTCGGGCCCGGGACGGACCAGGGTCGCGAACTCCGCCATGGCCTCGGGCCGTTCGGTGGAGTTGCGGACCACGACCAGCGGCCGGCCCAGCACGGTGGTCTCCTCCTGGACCCCGCCGGAGTCGGACACCAGCAGCGCGGCGTGCCGGGCGAGCCCCAGGAACTCCGCGTACCCCAGGGGCGCGGTCACCCGCAGCACGTCCAGGGCCTCCGTCAGACCGGCGGCCTCGATCCGGGCCCGGGTCCGCGGGTGCAGCGGCAGCACCACGGGCAGGGTCCGGGCCAGCGCGGTCAGTTCGGCGAGGACGGCCCGCAGGGCGGCCGGGTCGTCGGTGTTCTCCGGCCGGTGCACGGTGGCCAGCACGTACCCGTCGGGACGGATCCCGAGGGGGGCGAGCAGGGCCTCCCGGTCCCGCGCCCCGGGCAGGTGCGCGCGGACCGCCTCGACCACGGTGTTCCCGGTGACCCGGATGCGGTCGGCGGGCAGCCCCTCGGCGAGGAGGTTGTCGCGGTTCTCGGGGGTGGCCGCGCACAGCACGTCCGCGAGGCGGTCGATGAGCACCCGGTTGTGCTCCTCCGGCATGGCCCGGTCGTGGCTGCGCAGTCCGGCCTCGACGTGGCACAGGGGCACCCCGCGGGCGTTCGCGGCGAGGGCGCCCGCCAGCGCGGCGTTGGTGTCGCCCTGCACGACGACCGCGCGCGGCCGCTCGCGGCTGAACAACTCGTCGAGCTGGGCCAGAGCGGCGGAGATCTGCACCGCGCGCGGCTGACCGCCGACGCCCGTCAGGAAGGTGGGCCGGGGCAGTCCCAGCTCGGCGAGGAAGCGGCCGGACATGTCCTCGTCGTAGTGCTGCCCGGTGTGCACGATCCACGCGGCGGGGCCCAGCAGCCGGGTCAGCTCGGTGAGCTTGACGAGTTCGGGACGGGTCCCGAGGACGACGGCGATGCTGCGCGGGGGCAGGACGGACATGCGGAGGCTCCAGGCGGCCGGTGCGGACGGGGTACTCCGGGAGCCTGCGGGCCGACGGTTGCCCGGGAACGGGGATCACGGTTGCCGGACGGTTGCGATCTTGTCCGGGAGGGCCGGGGCCGGAGGCCCTCGGGACCTTCGACCCTGCCCCCGCCGGGACCTCCGACCCCCGCCCCGCCGGGACCTCCGCACCGGACCGCCCCGGCCGCCCGCCCCGCCCCACGGGGCCCTCCGGCTCCGCGCCGGGAGGCCCGGGGCCCCCGGACGGCCGGGACCTGCGCTCCGGCCCTCGGTCCGGGACCTCCGGCCCTCCGGGACCTCCGGCCTTCCGGGACCGCCTCCCGTCCGGGACCGGTGGCCTTCCCCTCAGCCCCCGCCTTCGCGCCCGTCCTCCTCCTGGTAGCGGTAGCCGAGCCCGCGCACCGCCTCCACCGGGTCGTCGGCGTGCCGGCCCGAGCCCTGCTGGAGCTTGCGCCGGACCCGCAGCACGGCGAACTTCACCCGGTCCCGGCCCACGCCCACCGGGTCGTCCCACACCTGCTCCAGGAGCTGCTCGGTGGTGACCACCCGGCCCCGGTTGCGGACCAGGGTCCGGACCAGCCGGTACTCGATGTCGCTGAGGCGGACCTCCGCCCCGTGCCAGAGCACAGCGCGACGCTCCGGCACCAGGTGCAGGGCCGCGTCCCGAGGCTTCCCGGCCGCCCAGTCCGCCGGCCCGGACCGGCGCAGCAGGGCCTCGATCCGGGCCAGCAGCTCCTGTTGCCCGAAGGGCTTGGGGAGGTAGTCGTCGGCGCCGGCCCGCAGCCCCCGCACCCGGTCGGCCTCGGCCCCGCGGGCCGTGAGCAGCAGGACGGGCAGGTCGGTGAGGTCGCGGGTGCGTTCCAGGACCTGCCAGCCGTCGAGGCCCGGCAGGCCGAGGTCGAGGACCATCAGGTCGGGCCGGTCCGCGAAGAGGCGGCGCAGCGCCTCCCGCCCGTCGGGGGAGTGCAGCACCTGGTACCCGGCCCGGCCGAGGAGGGTGCGCAGGGCGAGGGCGAGGTCGGCGTCGTCCTCGACGACGAGGATCCGGGTCACCGCTCCGCGGTCCCGGGGGTGCCGTCCGGGCCCGCGAGGGGCAGCCGCAGGGTGAACACCGCGCCGGACGCCGCCCCGGACACCACCCCTCCGTCGGGTCCGCCGGCTCCGTGGGGCCTGCCCGCTCCGGGGGCGTCGGTGACGGTCAGGTCGCCGCCGTGCCGCCGGACGATCTCCCGGCTGAGGGCCAGACCGAGTCCGGTGCCCGCGAAGCCGCCGTCCTCGGCGTTGGGGGCGCGGACGAAACCGGAGAAGATCTCCTCCCGGTAGTCCGCGGGCACCCCGATGCCGGTGTCGGCCACGTCCACCGTCCAGTGCTCGGCGTCGACCGCCGAGGTGACGGTGACGGTGCCGCCGGGCGGGGTGAACTTCGCGGCGTTCTCCAGCAGGTTGGCGAGGACGTGGGCGAGGCGCAGCTCGTCCCCGCGCAGCGGGGGACCGGGGACGGCGTCCAGGACGACGAACACTCCGGCGGCCCCGGTGGCGGGCATCCGGTCCAGGACGGCGTGGGTGAGCAGCTGCGCCACGTCCACCGGCCCGAACTCCAGGGTCAGCTGCGGGGCGCGCAGCACGGTGGTCTCCATCAGGGTGGTGATGACCCGTTCCATGCGGCGGGCGTTGCGGTGCACGGCGTCGAGGAAGGAACGCTGCTCCGGGCCGAGGGGGCCGGAGGCCGGGTCGTCGAGGAGTTCGCAGAAGCTGATCACGGAGGCGAGGGGGGTGCGCAGGCTGTGCGAGGCGTGGGCGAGGAACTCGTTGCGCTGCCGGGCCAGTTCGGCGAGGGTCCGGTTGTCCCGTTCCAGGGCGTGTTCGCGGCGCTTCTGCTCGGTGATGTCCTGGGCGGTCCAGAGCGAGCCGAGGAGGTTCCGGCCGGCGTCGTGGAGCGGTTCCACCTCCCGGCGGATGGTCCGCCCGTCGGCGAGGGGGATCTCGGCGGTCCGGTGGAAGCGGCGCGCGGCGATCGCGTGCACGCCGTCGGCCATCCAGGAGGGGGGTTCGGCGAACGTGGCGCACACGGCCCGGACCACGGGGCCGAGCGGGGCGCCGGGGGAGTACGGGACCCCGGTGCCGTCCAGATCGAACATCTCGGCGAACCGGCGGTTGGCGACCACCACCCGGTCGTCCGCGCCCTGCACGATGGCGGCGTACGGCAGTGCTTCCAGGACGGCGAGCAACTGCTCGGGAGCGGTGTGCACCCGCCCACGGTACGACGGGCCGGGCCGGTCCGCCGGGGGACATGCGCGGCCCGGCCCCGGCCGGACGAGGGGGGCGCGTGGAGCCCCCCTCGACGGGGCGCGTCGACCCACCCCTCGACCGGGCGGGGTGGACTCACCCCTCAGGGGGACCTTCGCGATCTGTCCCGACGGGCCGCCCCGCCTCACCCGTTCGGCCCCACAGCGGGGCGCCGGGCAGTGGCGGAGCGGGACGCCGCCCCTTCGCTCCGCGTCCCGGCGGCGGCGCGGCGGACGTCGCCCGTCGCGCGGGCGGCGTCCGGACCGGTCGGGCCGGGGTGACAATCCTGCTGCGCCGCCACCGGGACGCGCTCCGCGCCACGGGCGACACCGCGGGCCCCGTCGCGGGTCGCACCCGGCGGGAGGGAAACGGGAAGGGAAGGGGAGAACGGTTGAACAAGGTGTGCTTCGAGAGCCGGAGCCTGGCCGCAGCGGAGGAATTCCTCTCCGCCCACTACTCCCCGGTCCGGATCTCCGGTGAGGGCCCCGATCCGCTCACCGGAATCGTGCGCAGGCCCGCCCCGCAGATCAGCGTGGACAGCCTGGACTTCGGATTCGGCCTCACGTTCGACGCCGACGGGCTGGACTCCTTCTGCCTGCTGAACGTCCACCGCGGCACCTTCACGATCCGCCGGGCCGGCGGGGCCGACACCTGCGGTCCGGGCAACGCCATGTTGCCCTTCCTCCCCGGGCAGCCGTACCGGGGCAGCGCCGTGCGGAACAGCCACACCGCCGTGCTCCTGCACCCCTCCGTCATCAACCGGGCCGCGGGGGTCGAGGAGGACGCCCCCTGCCCGGTCAGCGGATTCCGCCCCGTCTCGCGGGCCGCCGAGGACCGGGTCACCGCCGCGGTGTCCTACGTCGCGGCGGTGGCGGAATCGGAGGCGTGGGGGAGCGCCCTGGTGATGCGGACCGCGGCCGAGCACCTGGCCGCGGTGGTCCTGGAGTGCTTCCCCCACGAGCTCGGGGACGGGCTGTCCGCCGCGGAGTCCAGCTCCGCGCACGGCCGGACCTGGCAGCGGGCCGCCCGCTTCATCGAGGAGAACGCCCACCGTGAGATCGGCATCGCCGACATCGCGCGGGCCGCCCGCGTCACCCCGCGCGCGGTCCAGTACGCCTTCGCCCGGCACGCCGGCACCACCCCGCTGGAGTACCTGCGCACGGCCCGGCTGACCTGCTCGCACGCCGAGCTGATCGCGGCCGCGCCGGGTGAGGTCACGGTGGGGCAGGTCGCCGCGAAGTGGGGGTTCTCGAACCCGGGGCGGTTCTCGGCCCAGTACCGGCAGGTCTACGGGGTTCCGCCGTCGGTCACGCTGCACCGCCGTTGAGCCCGCTCCGCCGCCCCCGAGGCCGTCACCAGTACCGCAGCGTGGTGGACGGGCTGACCCCGTAGGCGGCCCGGTAGGCGGCGGCGAACCGGCCGGCGTTGGTGAACCCCCACCGGGCGGCGACCTTCGCCACCGAGAGGCCGTCCGCGGGGTCCGCGGCCTTGAGGTCCGCGTGCGCCCGGTCCAGCCGGACCCGCCGCAGCTGTCCGTGGGGCGAGCAGTCCGCGTGGCGGGCGAAGGCGTACTGGAGGGCCCGGGGCGTGACCCGGGCGGCCCGCGCGATGTCCGCGAGCCGCAGGTCGCGGTGGGCGTTCTCCTCGATGAAGCGGACGGCCCGGTCCACCGTGGCCCCGCCCGCGTCCCGGGTGTCCGACAGGGCCGGCGCGGAGCCGACGGCGTCATTGGGGAAGGCCGCCAGCAGGGCGTCGGCGAGGACCCGGCCCGCCGAGGCCACCATGAGCGGGGACTCCCGCGCGAAGGGGTTGGCGAGCACCCCGTCGCGGAGGAAGTACAGGGCGGCCCGGACCAGCTGCGCGGCGGCCGGTGAGCAGGGTTTGCGGGCGGTGAAGCGGACGGGCCGGTCCGCGCTGCGGGCCCCCGCCGGGGCGCTGTCGCCGATCACGGCGGGGTCGAGGATCACGCCCGTGGCCTGCATCGTGCGGACCGTCCCCGTCCACGGTCCCGGTTCGGGGGTCAGGAAGGTGAGGTCTCCCGGGCCGAAGGTCTCGGAGCGGGGGCCGCGCCGGTACGTGGCCGAGCCGGAGTGGAGGGCCGCGACCAGGACGCCGCCCAGCGCCTCGAATTCGAAGGAGAAGGCGCAGCCGTACTTCGCTTCGTCGAGGACCAGGATCCCGGTGTTCACCCGGGAAATACGAGTGTTTTCCCCGGGATTCGAGGATTCGATCCGAGCCCCGTCGAATCCGGCCTGGTGCAGGAATGCGGAAACGTCTCCGTCGGCCTGGGAAATGATGTGTTCCATGTCTCCGTGTCGCCCTTGCAGGGTGCCGCGCACGGGGCAGGAGGCCCGCCGAGTCCGCCGGTCCGGAACCGTCCCGGACGGGGGATGGTCATGCCGTTCCGGCCGGTCACGGGAGAATATCGACCACTTTTCACCCGATCGTGTGGCCAGGATTCCGGCGTGTGTGCGGGCAAGGCGCGCGCGTTCGTGTTCCGTCGGCTGTTCCGACTTCGCTCCGGGGGCAGCCTGTACGGCCGGCGAAACCCCCGCGTCCCGGAAACTCGGGCGCCGCCGCGTATGGCCGCTCTCCGGCTTCTACGTGCGTGTCGAGCCGGGCCCACCGGTCGTATTTCTGTATAGATCTCCCAGGGTCACCGGCCCCCGGGGAAGATCTCCCGGGATATCGGCGCCCCACGGACCGGAAATTCACTCTGCGCGAACCGGAGAAACAGATGGCTCAGGACCGAAGGCGGGTCACGGGGCGAGCGCTCGCGAGCGCCGCCGTAGCCCTGGTGCTCGCCACGACGGGCATCGGGACCGCCGTGGCGGCCCCGGCGGGTTCGAAACCGCCGGTGGCGGCAGGTGCGAAGGACCGGCAGGGCGGTACCGCCGCGGCCGCCCTGCGCGCGGAGTGCCCGCCCGGACCGCTGTGGGCCAACACCGGGGGCGCCACCCAGCAGCTCCTCCAGTACGACCCCGCCGGGGACCAGCTCTCCTCCGTCCCCCTGGCCCGGGACTACGGCGACATCGCCTTCAGCCGCGACGGCTCGACCCTGTACGGGGTGAACTTCCCCGGCGACGGCGGCACCAGCCTCTACACGATCGACCCGGTCACCGGCGCGGAGACCGCGAACGTCGCGATCACCGGTCCGATCGCCACGCTCAACGACGGCACCGCCGCCGTCAACGCGCTGACGGCCCGCCCCGACGGCACCCTGCTGGCCGGCTCCTTCGTCACCCAGCAGATCTTCGTCATCGACCCCGCCACCGGGGTCAGCACCCTCTTCGGTGCGGCCTTCCCCGCCGGATTCGTCTCCGCCGGTGACTTCCTCGCCCTCGACGACGGGGACGTCCTGGCCTTCGGCACCCCCGTGGACACGCAGGTCGGAACCCCGTCCGCGGTGTTCCGGATCCACCCGGACAACACCGTCACCCAGATCGGCACCATGCCGCAGATCTTCGGCGGCGCCCTGTCGGGCGGCAGCGCCTACGGCTTCGGCTCGGGCGGCTCCATCTACCGCCTGAACAGCATCCCGACCGCGCCCTCCACCGACCCCCTGTCGGTGGCCACCGTCGCCTCCCCGGGCGCCGGCTTCTACGGCGCCACCTCCGCCCAGGACGCCGGTCAGTGCCCGCAGCCCGCCTACACGGTGGCCAAGTCCGCCTCCACGGCGGGCCCGGTGGCCGAGGGCGACACCGTCACCTACACGGTGAAGGTCACCAACACCGGAACCGCCGTGGCCAACGGCGACTTCACCGACGACCTCTCCGGCATCCTGGACGACGCCACGGTCGTGCCCGGCTCGATCACCGCCACCAGCGGAGACGCCTCGATCACCGGCACCTCCCTGAACTGGACCGGTGTCCTGGAGGGCGGCGGCACCGCCACCATCACCTACCAGGTGAAGGTGAACACCCCCGTCGCCGGGAACCTCAGCCTCGCCAACACCGTGACCGCGACCGCCCCCGGCGGCTCCTGCGCCACCACCGGCGGCTGCACGGTCACCATCCCGGTCACCGCCGCCACCCGCAGCCTCACCGTCACCAAGGCCGCGACCGAGGACGTGTTCACCGCCCCCGGCCAGACCCTCCACTACACCTACAAGGTGACCAACACCGGCACCGTCCCGGTGTCCGCGCTCGCCGTGACCGACAACGGCCCCGGCACCCCGGTGGTCACCTGCCCGGTCACGACGCTGGCCCCGGGCGCCTCCACCACCTGCACGGCCACCCACACCACCACCGCCGCCGACGTGCAGGCCGGCAAGGTGGTCAACACCGCCACCGCCGACGGGACCACGCCCGGCGACGTGCCCGTCACCGCCGGCAGCAACACCGTGACCGTCCCCTACGCGGCCGTGAAGGTGGTCAAATCGGCCTTCGAGACCAGCTTCTCGGGCGCGGGCCAGACCCTGCACTACACCTTCACCGTCACCAACACCGGCCAGACCACCCTCAACGGGATCGCGGTCACCGACGACGGCCCCGGCTCCCCGGACCCCGTCGTGACCTGCCCGGTCACCTCCCTGGCCCCGAACACCTCCACCACCTGCACCGCCACCCACACCACCACCGCGGCCGACGTCGCGGCCGGGCGGGTACGGGACGTGGCCGCCGTCACCTCCACCACCCCGGGCGGCACCCCGGTCACCGGCACCAGCAACGTGGTCACCGTCCCGGCGGTGGGCACCGAGCCCAAGCTGAAGATCCACAAGGACGTGGAGGAGACCGCCTTTTCGGCCGCCGGACAGCTCCTGCACTACACGTTCACGGTCACCAACACCGGCACCGTCCCGGTCTCCGGCATCAAGGTCACCGACATCGGCCCCGGCAACCCGGCCGTGACCTGCCCCGTCACCACCCTCGCCCCGGGGGCGTCCACGATCTGCACGGCCACCTACACCACCACGGCCGCCGACCTCCGCGCGGGGAAGATCACCGACAAGGCGACCGTGACCGGCGTCGGCCCCAACGGGCAGACCGCCGAGGCCACCAGCAACACCGTCACGATCGTGGCCTGCGCCCCTTGCAAGGACAAGGACCACGGCGGCTGCAAGGGCGACAAGCCCGAGGGCAAGCCCCACAAGCCGCACAAGCCCGGCAAGCCGCATGCCAAGGCGGCCCCGAAGAAGCACACCGTCTGACGCGACGCCCCCGGCGTGACGGCGACCGACGGAAGGTCGCCCGGGCACCCGCCCGGGCGACCTCAGTCGCCGGCCGGCCCCCGGGACGTCCGCTCCTCGCGCAGCACCCCCGGCGTCAGGCCCGTGGCCCGACGCAGCACCCGCGTGAGATGGCTCTGATCGGCGAACCCGTGCGCCACCGCGATGTCGGCGATGCTGTCGTCGCTGTGGAGCAGGGCACTGCGGGCCCGCTCCACCCGCTGGCGCAGCACGTACTGGTGGGGCGTCTCCCCGACCGAGGCCCGGAAGAGCCGGTTGAGGTGGGCGGAGCTGACCCCGGCCACCGAGGACAACTCCTCCAGGCTGATCCGACGCCCGAGGTTGAGGTGGATGTAGTCGCGCAGCTCCGCCAGCCGCCTCGGGAGCAGCCCGCCCGTACGGGGATCGGGGGCGCGCCCGGCGGCGTTGCGGCGCAACAGCACCGCGGCCGCCGCCTGCACCAGGGACTCCGTGTACAGCGTGTCCACCGGGCCGGGACCCTCGTACTCGGCGGCCAGCCGCTGCACGAGCAGGGTCAGCAACGGATCGGTGAAGTGGAAGTCCGGAGCCAGCTCCAGAGGACCGCGCACGGTCGCACCGGCCTCCTGGGCCCGCGCGTCCAGCCATGCCGGATCGACGGAGAGCAGCAGCAGCCCGACCTCGTCGTGCCAGCGCGGCCGGGACACGTGCCCGGCCGGATTGACCAGCGCTTCCCCCATGTGGAAGCGCGCACTGCGGGCCGCCCCGTCCACCTGCCAGGACAGGGTCGCCGACGTGCCGGTGTGCACCACCAGGACGTGGGTGTCCGGGGCTCCGAGCACGTCGGCGGGCCCTTCGACCGTCCGCTCCACCACCGCGTGCCCCAAGTCCGCGGCACTGCTGCTGAGGGCCACGAGTCCGGGCTTGATGTGAGAACCGACCACCCGCCGATCCTCCCAGCCGTTCGCGCCCCGCGCGAGCGAAGTGACCGTACGCGCCGGTACCGCAGCAGCGGGACACCGGCGGCCACCGCTCCCGGACGCCCCAGCCGCGCGTCCGGGCGGGGCGGCACGCGCGGATCATCCAACCGGTCCGCGCGGATCGTCCAAGAACCGCCCCTCGCCGTCGGAGCATGCTGCGGAAGGCAGCTGTGCCGGATGACTTACGGACCGAGGGGTGCCCGTCCCGTCCATCCCTCCGTTTTGAAGGAGAACGTCATGGTGAACACTCCGGACAAGACCCTCGCCGGGAAGGTCGCCTTCGTCGGCGGCGCCTCCCGCAACCTCGGCGGCCTCATCAGCACGACCATCGGCGCCGAGGGCGCCAAGGTCGCCGTGCACTACAACAGCGAGTCCTCCCGGGCCAAGGCCGAGGACGTGGTCGCTCAGATCAACGCCGGCCCGGGCGAAGCCTTCGCGATCCAGGCCGACCTGACACAAGTCGCGGAGGTGGAGCGGGTCTTCGACGAGGTGGTCCGCCGCTTCGGCAAGCTCGACTACAGCGTCAACACCGCCGGCATGGTCCTGAAGAAGCCCCTCACCCAGATCACCGAGGAGGAGTACGACCGGATGTTCGCGGTCAACTCCAAGGCGGCGTTCTTCGTCATGCGGGAGGCGGCGCGCCGCATGGAGGACGGCGGGAAGATCATCACCATCGTCACCTCCCTCCTCGCCGCCTACACCGGCCTCTACTCCTCCTACGCGGGCAGCAAGGCCCCCGTGGAGCACTTCACCCGCGCCCTGTCGAAGGAGCTGTTCGGCCGGAACATCTCCGTCAACAACATCGCCCCCGGCCCGATGGACACCTCGTTCTTCTACCCGGCCGAGGACGACGACTCCGTGGCCTACCACAAGTCCTCCGCCATGAACGGCGACCTCACCAAGATCGAGGACATCGTCCCGTGGGTGCGCCACATGCTCACCGACGGCTGGTGGTCCAACGGCCAGACCCTCTTCCTCAACGGCGGCTACACCACCCGCTGACGGCCCACCGGTGCGGGGCGCCGCCCCGACGTCCCGCACCGGTCCCCGTGAACTCCCGCACCGCGACCCCGCTCCCGCTCACCGCTTCCCCACCCGGAGACCGTCATGTCCGCGCAGATCGACGACCCCGCCGTCGCCTCCTTCGTCGCCGCCGTCAACGCCGGCGACCGCGAAGCCTTCTTCGCCGCCCTCACCCCCGACGCGACCATGTCCGACGACGGCACCGACCGCGACCTCACCCAGTGGGTGGACCGCGAGGTCTTCACCTCCCAGGGCCGCATGGACGTCGAGTCCGCCTCCTCCGACGGCCGCACCCTCACCGCCGTCTACACCAACTCCACCTGGGGAGCCATGCGCACCCGCTGGTCGTTCACCGTCACCGACGGCAAGGTCAGCCGGTTCGAGACCGGTCAGGCATGAGGCCATGACCAGCCCGAGCCCCGCCCCCACATCGGCCTGGTACCGGCCCATGGTGGCGCGCAGCACCGCCGAACGACACCGCGTCTCCACCGTCCTGGAACTCTTCTTCGACCTGTGTTTCGTCGCCGCGGTCGCCCAGGCGGCCATCGCCCTCGAACACGAGTTCGCCACCGGACACGTCGGCAACGGGGTGCTCGGTTACGTCCTGGTGTTCTTCGCGATCTGGTGGGCCTGGATGAACTTCACCTGGTTCGCCTCCGCCTACGACACCGACGACGTGCCCTACCGGCTCCTCACCCTCGTCCAGATCACCGGTGCCCTCGTCATGGCCGCCGGCGCCGACAGCGCCGTCACCGACCGGGACTTCGCCGTCATCACCGTCGGCTACGTCATCATGCGGCTGGCCATGGTCACCCAGTGGCTGCGCGCCGCCCGCTCCGACCCGGACCGCCGGACGGTCTGCCTGCGCTACGCCACCGGCATCCTCATCGTCCAACTGGGCTGGGTGGGACGGCTGTTCCTCCCCGACGGTGCGGGCCTGCCGAGCTTCCTCGTCCTCGCGGCCGCCGAACTGGCCGTGCCCCTGATCGCGGAACGGACCGGGAACACCACCTGGCACCCCCACCACATCGCCGAACGCTACGGCCTGTTCACCATCATCGTGCTCGGCGAGTCCATCACCTCCGCCACCGCCGCCGTGCGCGGCGCCCTCGACGCCGACGCGGGCTTCGGCAGCCTCGCCGCACTGTCCGCAGGCGGCATCCTCACCGTCTTCGCCCTGTGGTGGCTGTACTTCGCCGACGAGACCCCCCGTCGCCTCGACTCCCTCCCCTCCGCACTGCGCTGGGGATACGGGCACTACGGACTCTTCACGGCGGCGGCGGCGGTCGGCGCCGGCCTCGCGGTGAACATCGCGTACGTCACCCACCACGCCGAGATCTCCCGGACCACCGCGGCCGCCGCGTACACCCTGCCCGTCGCCCTCTACCTGGTCGTCCTGCGGCTCCTCCAGCGCGGCGCCACCCCCGGACCGGCCCTCGACGCCCTCTGGGCCGCGGCCGTGGTCGCCGTCTGCCTCGCCACCTTCGCGCCTGGCCCGGTCCTGGTCACCGGAATCGTCGCGGCCCTCCTGGTGGCGGGCACCCTCGCCCTCACCCGACGGAAGCCCGCCGGGGTCTGAACGCCCGGGAAGGCGGAATGCGGGGCCCGATCCCTTTTCGGCCGCCCCGCATTCCGGGTCGATTCCGCATTCGGTGAGGAATGTGATTTCCGTACGGAATGCGGAAGCCTGCCGGGATCGGAATTACTTCCACGCTCCGCTTTTCTGCCTTTCCCTATCTCCGCATTATTTCGCCCACGGTACAGGCCGTACCGTGGGCGAAATCTCAGGAATCAGGACCCGTTCTCGGAAACGCGGGTCATCCAGCCGTTCACGGCGAACCTGCTGTCCTCGTACCGGCCGGTCGGGCAGGTCACCGGGCGCACCTCGTGCCAGGCGGTGGGGCGGAAGAACACGATGCTGTCGTGCTCCGGCTCGTAGTCGCGCCAGGTCCGGCCCTCCCAGGTGGCCGTCCCCTCGCTGGTGACCGGGAGCGAGATGTCGTAGACGCGCAGGTCGCCGCCCTCGAAGCGGCGCGGGGCGTGGTGGAGGTAGTACACGAAGGTCAGCACCCGGTCCGGCGCGAAGTCGTGCGTGCTGTCCTGGTGGGGGCCGTAGTAGTCCCCGTCGTTGTGCACGTTGAGGCCGTAGCGGGGTTCGGTGCCCGCGCAGTCCAGTCCGAGCGTCAGCTCCACCACCTCCCGGACCGCCTCGATCGCGGCCAACAGCTCCTCCGCGCCGAAACCGTGATCGGTCCGCGAGCGGCGGATCCGCGTGTCCACGTCCCGCGTGACCCGCACCGTGGACGGTCGCAGGGCCGCGTCACCGAGGGACACCACCCGCTCCAGCAGCGCGCCGGAGGCCGCCGGTCCCAGGAAGTCGGTGATCCGGCACACGGTCACCGGGAGCCGCCACAGCGCGTCCTTCCCCACCGGCGAACGGTCCGCCGCCGCATCCGGCTTCCGCGCCCCGATCGCGTTCTGCGCCCCGATCGCGGGCTTCGACTCGGTGTTCTGCATCGTCATTTCTTCCTGCCTCACCAAGGATTGCGACCTCTGCCGGAACCGTGTCCGAGAAGGTCCGTCCGGCCTGCGCCCCACGGTGCACCCGATACGGCCGATTTCACGAACCGGCGCCACGGAACCTACGCCGCACGAGTTAACCGACCACGGAAAAGCAAGCGAAATGAGCCATGCCGGACCGCGCTTTCAGAAATGGTCGGGATATGAACGTCCCGCGGTCCTTTCCGGGATCGCGCCCCACTGAGGAGGGTGATGTGATCTACAAGGCTGCCGCTGTCGCGGCTGCCATGGGAGGGCTGGTGCTGGCCGATGCCGGCTGGGCCGTGGCCGACACGGGGGGTGGGGACCAGCACTGCCGCCAGGGTGGCGGCAGCAGCGTGGTCCGCAGCCTCGCCGAGCAGGCCATCGAGTCCGCGGCGGCCGACCGTGCCGACTCCACCCGTGGCGCGCACGACGCGGGCTTCCTGCGGAACCTGGTCGCCTCCTGGGAGAGCGGACCGGCGACCCCGAAGCCCCCGAAGACCTGCCCGGGTCCGCCCGGACCGCCCGGTCCCCCCGGTCCGCCCGGCCCGGCGGGACAGCCCGGCACGAACGGCACCAACGGAACGGACGGGGTCAACGGCCTGCCCGGCCCGCCCGGACCGGCCGGTCCTCCCGGCGTGCCCGGCGAGAAGGGCGACGCGGGTGCCCCCGGCCCGGCGGGTCCCCCCGGTCCCGCCGGTCCGGCGGGTCAGCCCGGCATGAAGGGCGACACGGGTGCTCCCGGTCCCACGGGTCCGGCCGGTCCGCCCGGCTCCGACGGCGTGCCCGGTGCGAAGGGCGACGACGGCGCTCCCGGCCCCGCGGGTCCCCCCGGTCCCCCCGGAACGGACGGCAAGGACGGGCTGCCCGGTCCGGCCGGCCCCGCGGGTCCGGCCGGACCTCCCGGTAGCAAGGGCGCCCCCGGCGACCCCGGTCCCAAGGGCGACACGGGCCCCGCCGGCCCGTCCGGCCCCACCGGACCGACGGGTCCGACCGGCCCGACCGGCCCGGACGGGGGCCAGGGCCCCCAGGGCGACGCCGGCCCGCCCGGAGCGGACGGCCCGCCCGGACCCCCCGGAGCGGACGGTCCCACCGGACCTCCGGGACCGCCCGGACCGCCCGGACCGCCCGGACCCTGACCGGGTCCCGCTCCCGCACCACACACACCGAGGGCCCGAAGCCACCCAGGCTTCGGGCCCTCGGCCCTGCCTTGCCGGGGCGGCCGGGTGCCTCGTGCCGCCCGCGCACCGCCGCACGCGCCTGCGGAGCCCGGGGCGAGAACACGCCGAAGATCGGCAGAAACCCACCTCAACCCCACGGAACCCCCGCCCCTCCACCAGGCTGGTCAGCGCAACAGAGGCACCAGAGACGAGAGCGGCCACAGCGGTGGCGAAGAGCGGGAGCGACATGACGAACACCCCCTGGCAGGACCGGTCCGTGGTCGTGACGGGCGGCACCCGAGGCATCGGCCGAGGCATCGCCGAGCACTTCGCCCGCCGCGGCGCCGCGGTGCTCCTCACCGGGCGGGACACGGCCACCGCACGGGAGGTCGCGGCCACGCTGGCCCGGGAGACCGGCGGCAGGGTCGCGGGCACGGGCGTGGACCTGCGGGAGGCGGACGCGGTGGAGGCGATGGCCGCCGAGGCCGAACGCCTGCACGGGCACGTGGACATCCTCTGCGCGAACGCCGGGATCTTCCCCGAGAAGCCGCTCCGCGAGATGACCGCCGCCGACATCGACGAGGTGCTCGCCGTCAACCTGCGCGGCTCCATGCTGGCCGTCCGGGCATGCCTGCCCGCGATGGAACGCGCCGGCCGCGGCCGGATCGTCCTGACCTCCTCCATCACGGGACCCACCACCGGCTACACCGGCTGGTCCCACTACGGGGCGAGCAAGGCGGGCCAGCTCGGTTTCCTGCGCGGCGCGGCCCTGGAACTGGCGCCGGCCGGCATCACGGTCAACGCCGTCCTCCCGGGGAACGTCCGTACCGAGGGACTGGACGCGCTGGGGGAGGACTACCTGCGCAGGATGGCGGCTTCGATCCCGCTGGGCAGGCTGGGGGAGACCGCGGACATCGCGCACGCCGTGGGCTTCCTCGCCTCGGACGAGGCCGCCTTCATCACCGGCCAGAGCCTCACCGTCGACGGCGGCCAGACCGTGCCCGAATCCCTGGACGCCCTGGCCCCGGCGACGGGCTGACCCGCTGCCGGGCTCCGGTGCCTCGCCAGGCGCCAGGCGCCAGGCGGTGCGGCCGGTCGGGGCTTCCCGGGGGGAAGCCCCGACCTCCTCAGGTGTGGAGGCGGCTGTTGGGGCCGTCGAAGTCCCCCGCCGTGTCGTCACTGAACCAGTAGTCCCCGGCGGCCAGGTACCGGAACGAGTGCACCTGGCTGGTGGGGAGCGCCACCGTGACCGCCCGCTTGCCGTCCGGACGGGGCTCCAGGGTGTGCACCCCGGGCCGCCAGTCGTTGAAGTCGCCGACCACGCTGACCGGGCCGGGCGGGGTGTACGGCGGCAGGACGAAGGTGACCTCGGTGCGGTCCTTCTTCAGGGTGCGTTCCAGCACGGGGGCTCCTGGAGGTGCGGGTAGTCCTCCGGCGCAAGGCGTACGACGTACGGCGTGCGGGGGAGGCATACGGGAAACGGGGAACGGCGTGCGGACGACAGCGGCACGCCTGCGGGGGGTACGCCGACCATCGTGGGCGCACGCGTCGCCGCGCGCACGCGGGGCGGGCCGTGGACACCGCACCGTCACCCGCCCGCCGGGCATCGTGATGAACCTGCGGCCCCGACCCGCCCCGCCGGAGCCCCGTCCCCGGTCGAGCGCCCCGCAACCCGGGATCAGGCCGAGCCGGCCGCCTCGGCCGCCGCCTGGAGCGTGTGCTTGCCCTCCGTGCTCAGCCGCCCGCCACCGCTCTCCAGGTGCGCCCGGACGAACCACTGGAACTGCTCCAGCTTCGCCAGCTGTCCGATCAGCATGTCCTGGGTGACCAGGTCGAGTTCGTCGGTGGCCTTCATGGCGAGCCGGTGGTCCTCGATGACGCCCGTGTAGACCAGGTCGAGAGCGCCCAGGTGCGCGACGGCGTCGGCGCGGCCCACGTCGTAGTCGTCCCAGGTCCGCTCGGCGACCAGGACCCCCGGCGTGCCCACCGGGACGGCGCCCAGGGTGGCGATGCGCTCGGCGGTGGTGTCGACCATCTCGCGGACGGCGTCCACCTGCGGGTCGAGCATCTCGTGCACGGCGATGAAGTGCGGGCCGACGACGTTCCAGTGCACGTGCTTGAGGGTGAGCGCCAGGTCGTTGAGCGCGTGCAGCCGGGCCCGCAGGATATCCGTGACCTGGCCCGCGTCCTTCTGGTGCAGGCCCGGAACGGTGTACGGAGCGGCGGCGGTCTGCTCGGATGCGGTCATGGGGTGCTTCCTCCTCGTTCCGACGTAAAGGCGTACGAACCGCACCTGCCCGGATCTCCCCGCCTCACACACCGCGGCTCGGCCACCACCGGTCCCACCCCTCCGGACCGGCCCCTCGCGGTCCGGTCCCCGCCCGGTTCGTGCCGTTCAGGCACCCGCATCGGGGGCTCCGGCCCCGGCTCCGGGTGTGATGCCGAGCACCCCGTCCAGCCCGAGCCGCAGCAGCAGAGAGAGCGGCGGCTCGCCGACCCCGGTCAGGCTCAGCGTCCCCTCCAGTCGTTCCAGGCGCCGGTACCAGGCGAGCAGCAGCGCCACGCCGTCGGAGTCCAGGCGCACGGTGTCGGAGGCGTCCAGGACGAGGTGGCGACAGCCCTCGTCGATGAGCCGGTCACCGATCGCCCGCAAGGCGGGCACCACCTCCAGCTCGACGTGATCGGGTAGTCGGGCGGTCACGCGGTCGCCGGTGCGGGCAGTGATCTGCAGCACGGTGCTCCCCTCGGGATCCCGGGTCGCCGGGACGGCACCGGGTGAACGCATGCACGAGGCGTCCCCTGGCCGGGTGACCACCCTACTCGCGCCCGGCCGGGAAAGGCCGGGTCAGCCCACGGAGTCGCCGCGCGGACCGTTACGATCCCATGTGGCGGTTGTATGGGGGTTTTTGGGGCAGCTTGCATCAGTGGAGTCGATGAGGGACGGTGGCGTGACGGCTCCCGGCCCCGGAACGGGACCCCCTCCCGTCGGAAACGGCTCGTGTCGTCCGGAACGGTTCCTGTCCTCCAGACCCGGAAGGTGGTGGGGTGCGCACGGCGTACCTCCGCTTGTGTCTGCTTCCCCCGGTACCCCTGCCCATCCCCGCAGTGCCGCCGACCACGTCGGCGCCACCTGGGGAAACGCCCCCTACCCCGTCCTGGTCGTCGACCGGCACGGCAGCCTGGTGCAGGTCAACGAAGCCGCCCGGCTGGTCCTCCCGGACGCGGTGGCCGGGGGACGGCTCGACGAGGCCGCGCCCGCCTGGCTCGCCGAGGCCCACCGCTCCCTCAGCGGACGCTCCCGCCGGGCTGCCCCAGGACCGGCCGTCGGCGCCGATCCGCCGGCCGCGGCGGACCCGGAACCCGCCGGCCGCGACGCCCGCGAACACGTGCCACAGCCGCGCGCCGTCCGCTCCCGAGGCCCGGCCGTCGCCCACGCCCCGCCCACCCCCGCCCCCGCGCGCCCCGGGGCCTCCGTCCCCGCCCCCCGTCGTCCCCTCTCCGGCCGCATCGAGGACCGGGTCTTCGAGGCCCACCCCACCCCGTCCCCCGACGGTGGGGACGTGGTCTGGTGGCTGGTCGACCACACCGACCGCAGTGCCGCCGAGGCCGCCCTCGACAGCGCCCGCACCCGCTCGGAGATCCTCTCCGGGGCCTCCTCCACCCTGCTGTCCACCCTCAACGTGCCGCGCTGCATGGAGATCGCCGCCTCCTTGGCTGCCTCCCACCTCGCCGACGCGGCCGTCCTGGTGGCCCCGTCCCAGGGCCGGCATCACCCCCTCACCTACGCCCGCCGCGGCACCACCGCCCACCAGGCCCTCCTCCGGGTGGACCCGCGCAGCGTGCCCGGGCTCGCCGAAGCCCTCCAGGGCTTCCCGCCCGTCCCCACCCGCTGGATCGACCCGGCGACCGTCCCGGACTGGGTGGTCCCCGACGGACTGGCCACCCCCGTCGGCTCGGTGATCGTCGTCCCCCTCCCCGGCTACGGCATGCCGGCCGGTGCCCTGATCCTGCTGCGCTCCGCCACCGAGCGGGCCTTCAGCGCCGAGGAAGAGGTCTTCGCCCGGCTGTTCGCCGCCCGCGCGGGCGCCGCCCTGGCCGCCGCCCGCCTCTACACCGAACAGGCCTCCATCACCTCCGTCCTGATGCGCGAACTGCTCCCGCCCGACCTGCACGCCGTCCACGGGATCGAGTACGCGGGCGGCTACCGGGCCTCCACCGACCACGAACGCGTCGGCGGCGACTTCTACGACGTGCACCCCGGCCCGCACCCCGCCGCCGAAAGCCTCGTCGTCCTCGGCGACGTCTCCGGCAAGGGACTGGACGCGGCCGTCCTCACCGGCAAGATCCGCAACACCCTCCAGGCCCTGCTGCCCCTGGCCGACGACCACCAGCGGGTCCTCGACCTCCTCAACGGCGCCCTCCTCAGCTCGCACCACACCCGCTTCGCCACCCTCGTCCTGGCCTCCGTACGCCGCCGCGCCGGACGCGCGCACCTCCGCCTCACCAGCGCCGGGCACCTCGCCCCGCTCATCGTCCGCGCCGACGGCACCGTCGAGACCGTCCCCACCCGCGGCACCCTCGTCGGCGCCCTGCCGGCCGTGCCCGCGCGCACAGTGGAACGCGTCCTCGCCCCCGGCGACCTCTGCCTGCTCTACACCGACGGCATCACCGAGGCCCGCGGCGGACCCCTCGGCGACGAACTCTTCGGAGAGGAACGCCTCGCCCGCGCCCTCACCGAATGCGCGGGCATGCCCGCCGAAGCCGTGGTCGAACGGGTCCGGATGCTCGCCTCCCAATGGCTCGGCACCGGGCGCCACGACGACATGGCCGTGGTCGCCATCGGAGCGCCCCGCACCGGACCGCTCTCCGTGGTCGGTGGCGGCGCCGGCAGCGAGGAAAGGACGAAGAACGGGTGAACGCTCCTGCCCTGTCAGAGGAGTTGAAGGAACGGCTGTGGCTGGCGGTGGCCGACGGCGACGAGCACGCCGCCGTCGGCGTCCTCCGCGAAGCCCTGGAGAACGCCGGCTACGACGAAGAGACCCTGCTCCTGGACGTGGTCGCGCCCGTCCAGGAGCGGGTCGGCGCCGAATGGGCGGCGGACCGGCTCACCGTGGCTCGCGAACACGCCGCGACCGCCATCAACGAACGGGCCGTCGCCGCCCTCGCCCACCGCCGCACCGCCCGCCGCCCCGACACCGAACCGGCCCGCGGCCGCGTCACGGTCAGCTGCGTGGACGGAGAATGGCACGCCTTCCCGGCCCGCCTGCTCGCCGAAACGCTCCGCCTCCGAGGCTGGCGGGTCGACTACCTCGGCGCCCAGACCCCCACCCCCCACCTCATCGCCCACCTGCACCAGACCCACCCCGAAGCCGTGCTGCTCTCCGGCTCCCTCCCGACGCACCTACCGGCCGCCCACGCCGCGATCACCGCCTGCCAGGCCATCGGCGTCCCCGTCATGGTCGGCGGCCGTGCCTTCGGCCACGACGGCCGCTACGCCCGCGCCCTCGGCGCCGACCGCTGGGCCCCCGACGCCCGCGGAGCCGCCGACATCCTGGCCGCCGGACTCCCGCGCCCCGCCCCGGCCGCCATCCGCCAGGCCGTCGACGACCTCCCGCACCTCGACGACCAGGAGTACACCCTGATCGTCCGCAGCCGCTCCCAACTGGTCAAACAGGTCCTCACCGACCTCGAAGGCGGCTTCCCCGCCGCCGGCGGCTACACCTCGGCCCAGCGCGAACGCACCGCGGAAGACCTCGCCCACATCGTGGACTTCCTCGCCACCGCCCTCTACATGGACGACGCCGACCTCTTCGCGGCCTTCCTCACCTGGACCGCCGACATCCTCGGTGCCCGCGGTGTGCCCGCGCGGTCCCTCATCGTCGGACTGGACCTCCTGGCCGTGCAGTTGCACGACTTCCCCCGCACCCTGACCCTGCTGCGCGACGGCACCGAAGCCCTCCGCGCCCACCCCGCCCGACCCGCCACCCCCGGACCCGCCACCCGCTCATGACGAAGCCGCCCCACACCGCCTTCACCTGCACCGTCGAGCCGGGCCCCGCCGCCACCCTCACGGTCCGCGTCACCGGCGACCTCGACCACCACACCGGCGACCGACTCGTCGCCGCCGTGGCCGCACGGCTCGCGGACACCCCGCCCCCGCGCGCCGTCCGCCTGGACTTCGGCGAGCTCGACCGGATCGACTCCTCCGGCCTCTCCGCCCTGATCATGATCCGCCGCCGCACGGACGCAGCGGGTCTGCCCCTGTACCTGGAGCGCCGCCCCGCCCCCCTGGACCGCCTGCTCCGCCTCACCAACACCCTCGACCACCTCACGGCCCCCGTCCCCACGGAGGACCGCGCGGCACCCCCCGAGGAAGCCGCCGGCGCCGACGCCACCTGAGCGGCGGAACCGCGCCCCAGCGCCCTGTCAGGGGTGACGGCCGGGGCGGGATGCTACGCGCGTCACGCTGCGGCCCCGCTCCCGCCCGCGAGGGGAAGAAGCCCAGACGTCGGAATCGATATTTCCGGTTCCATTCGGAGTGCGGCCTTCTACTTCTTTGAGGGTCGCTCAGATTCTCCTCAACTCCTCTTACGGGCCCGAGATCTTGTTGGTCTACTCCTCGCGAACCGACCGAGGCCCGCTGACCGGGCCCGAAGAGGAAGCCAACGATGTCCAGATCATTGAGGCGGTCCGCCATGCCCGCGGACCGGAGCACGCCCTCGGGCGCGCGGCGGAACAAGGGCGTGTCCGCGCTCGTCGTGATGGCGCTCGCCATCGAAACCGTCGCGCTCAGCGCGATGGCCCTGCCCGCGGTGGCGCTGACCCCGACCGCGGGGACCGCCCGGCCCAAGGCCCTCGGCCCCGCCGAAGCGGCCGACGCCGCTTCGGCCGCGCTCATGGCCCGGCTGCAGAAGCGCCGGATCGAAGTCCTTTCCGAGCGCACGGAGACCGCCACCACCTGGGTCAACCCGAACGGCTCCACCACCTTGGAGGCCGCGTCCGGGCCGGTCCGTTTCAAGGACGCCGCGGGGCGGTGGCGTTCCGTGGACGCCGACTTGGTCCGTCGGGCCGACGGGTCGGTGGCCGCGCAGGCGCATCCGCTCGGGCTCCGGCTCGCGGGCCGCACCAAGGGCACCGACGCCAAGTCCTTCAAGGCGCGGGCCGCGAAGGCGGGCCGTCCGGAGACCCCCTCGGTCCCGCTGGCCCTCCTCGACGACGGCAAGGGCACGGCGGTGACCCTGGGGTGGCGGGGCGTCCTCCCCGAGCCCAGCCTGAAGGGCCACACCGCCCGCTACGCGGACGCCCTTCCCGCCACCGACCTGATCATCGAGGCGACCCGTACCGGCTTCGAGCAGTTCCTGGAGCTCAAGGACCGCTCGGCGGTCGCGGCCAACGGCTCGGTCACCCTGAGCATGACCGCCAAGGGACTCAAGGTCCGTGCCAACGCCGATGGTTCGGTGTCCTTCCTGAACCTTCGCACGGGCCGCCAGCAGGGCGTCCTGCCCGCCCCCGTGATGTGGGACGCCACTGTGGACCCGCGGACCGGCGAACACACGCGGAAGGCCAAGGTCGGACTGAAGGTCTCCCAGAAGGGAGCCCGGATCGACCTCACGCTCACCCCGGACGCGGCCTTCCTCGCTGATCCGAAGACAGCCTTCCCCGTGACCGTCGACCCCGCGGTGAACATCGGCGCCGGATTCGACACCTTCGTGCAGCAGGGGTACGGCACCGACCAGTCCTCGGCCACCGAGCTGAAGCTCGGCAACAACGGCTCCGGCCAGGTCGCCCGGTCCTTCCTGCAGTTCCCCATGGCGAAGATCGCCGGGAAGCAGATCCAGGCGGCCAAGCTCAACCTGTGGAACTTCCACTCCTGGTCCTGCACCGCCAAGTCCTGGGAGGTCTGGGACACCGGCGTCGCCTCCACCGCCTCGCGCTGGACCGCGCAGCCCGGCTGGAACAAGAAGTGGGCCTCCTCCACGCAGACCAAGGGCTTCGGCACCGGCTGCGCCGACGGCTGGGTCAACGCCGATGTCACCACCCTGGCCGCGGCCTGGGCCGCCAACGGCAACGCCAACAACACCCTCGGCATCCGGGCCACGGACGAGGCCGACGAGTACGGCTGGAAGCGCTTCAACTCCGGCAACGCGACCTCCAACACCCCTTACCTGTCCGTCACCTACAACACCAAGCCCGGCGCGGCCACCGCGGTCGCCCCGCTCGCCGGAGCGGTCACCTCCGACTCGACGCCCACGCTGACGGGCAAGGCGAGCGACGCGGACGGAAACACCGTTCAGCTCAGCTTCGAGATCTGGGCCTCCAACGGAACCGCGGCCGTCCAGACCGGCAAGTCCGCCTTCGCGACCTCCGGGACGAACGCCTCGTGGACCCCGACCACCGCCCTGGCCCCGGGCGCGTACAAGTGGCGGGCCGCCGTCTACGACGGTTCCGCCTGGAACGGCACCTGGTCGGCCTGGCAGAACTTCACCGTGGACACCGTGGCACCCGCCGCCCCCACCGTCTCCTCCGGGCAGTTCCCGGCGGGTCAGTGGAGCGGGACCCCGGACGCCTCCGGCAACTTCACCGGGTCCTTCACCTTCACTCCGCCCACCACGGACGTCGCGGCCATCGAGTACCGGCTCGACGCCGGAGCCTGGACCGCCGTCGCCACCACGGGCGCCGCCGTCTCCCGGAACCTCACGTTCCGAGCCGGTAGGCACACCGTCGGAGTCCGTACCAAGGACGCCGCCGGCAACCTGTCCGTCGAACGCACCCACGTCTTCAGCGCCGGCGCGGGGGCCGCGTTGCTGAACCCGACGCAGGGTGACCGTCCGGCCCGCCGACTGACCCTGAACGCCCAGGGCAAGGACAGCGACACCGGAGTCCGCTACCAGTACCGCCGCGGCGAGCTGGACTCCTGGCGCGACATCCCGGTCGCCGACGTCCGGCCCGCGTCCAACCCCGCGGGAATCGTCACCTGGCCCGCCGCCGTGACCGGAGGAACGCCCGCCGGGCTCGTCTGGAACATCACGGACACCCTCGCCGAGGACGGTCCCGTCGACGTCCGCGCCGTCTTCACCGACGGCACGGCCACGGACGCCTCCCCCCACAACACCGTCACGGTGGACCGCCGCGCGGGCTCCGCGCCCAGCACCGGTGTGGGGCCCGGCTCCGTCAACCTCCTCACCGGTGACTACAGCCTTTCCTCCACGGACGCCAACATCCTCGGCCTGACCGTCACCCGCTCCGCCTCCTCCCGCGCCGGGAGCACGGCAGAGCAGGAGGGCCAGGCACCCATCTTCGGCCCGCAGTGGAACGCGGGCGTCGTCGCCGAACTCACCAAGTCCGACTGGACGCACCTGCGCAAGACGTCCGCGACCTCGGTGGCCGTCATGGACGTCGACGGCGGCAAGGTCGGCTTCACGGCCGCCGCGGGCGGCAGCTGGCGTCCCGAGCCGGGTTCCGAGCAGTTCACCCTCACCGGCTCCCTGACCGGCACCTTCACCCTGCGCAACACCGACGGCATCACCACCACCTTCACCAAGGTCGACCCGGCCCTGGACGTCTGGAACGTCTCCGCCACCGCCCTGCCCACCGACGACTCCACCACCAAGGTGATCGCCGAGAAGGTCACGGTCGACGGCAAGGTCCTCGCCCGCCCCAAGTGGGTCGTCAACCCGACGCCCGCCGTCTCCGTCGCCACCTGCGAGGCCACCCCGGCGACCGCCGGCTGCCGCGTCCTGGAGTACGTGTACGCCACCGCCACCACCGCCACCGCGGGCACCTTCGGTGACCACACCGGCCGGGTGAAGGAGATCAGGATCTGGGTGACCGGACCCGGCGAGAGCGCCTCCACCCCCTCCGCCGTGGCGCGCTACGCCTACGACGAGCAGGGCCGCCTCCGCGAGGGCTGGGACCCGCGCATCACTCCCGCTCTCAAGACGGGCTACACCTACGACTCCGCGGGCCGCGTCGCGACCCTCACCCCCGCCGGGGAACTGCCCTGGACCTTCCACTACGGCAAGGCCGGCAACGCCGCCACTGCCGGTGACGGCATGCTCCTGAAGGTCTCCCGCCCTGCCCTCAAGCAGGGCGAGACCTCCGAGACGGAGGGGCAGACGGCCAGCAGCATCGTGTACGACGTCCCCCTGACCGGCGACAAGGCGCCGCACGCCCTCGGCGCCCAGAACGCCGCCGCCTGGGGCCAGACCGGCCTGCCCTCCGACGCCACCGCGGTGTTCCCCACCGGCACGGAACCGGCCGGTCACGACGGTGCCGCCCTCACCGGCGACGCCTACACCCGCGCCACGGTCAGCTACATCGACCCCTCCGGCCGTGAGGTCAACAAGGGTCTGCCGGGCGGTGGCCTGAGCACCGTCGAGTACGACCGGCACGGCAACCCCGTCCGCGAGCTGTCGCCCAACAACCGCGAACTCGCCCTCGGTGGCACCCCCGCCCGCCAGACGGAACTCGACGCCCTCGGCATCGCCGACCGCTCCACCGCCGACCGCGCCCAGCTCCTTTCCACCCTCACCACCTACAGCGCCGACGGCCTCCGCGAGACCGACCTGCACCGTCCGCTGCACCGGGTCACGCTCGTCGAGCCCGTCGCCGCGGCCGGTCCCCGGCCCGCGCTGCCCGCGGGATCCGTGGTCGCCGCCCGTGAGCACACCCGCACCATCCACGACGAGGGCCGTCCCGCCGACAGCCCCGTCTCCGACCGCCCCACCACCGTCATCACCGGCGCCTGGATCGAGGGCTACCCGCAGGACGCCGACCGGCGCACCAGCACCAGCGGCTACGACTGGAAGAGCGGACTGCGCACCAAGGCCGTCCAGGACGCCGACGGACGCAAGATCACCCGCCTGACCGAGTACGACGCCCAGGGACGCCTCACCAAGAGCACCGCTCCCAAGTCCGGCGGATCCGACGCGGGCACCGAGATCACCACCTACTGGAGCGCGGGCGGCACCGGCGCCTGCCAGGGCCACCCCGAATGGGCCGGCCTGCCCTGCAGCACCGGCCCCGCGGGAGCCATCACGGGCGGCGGTGACAATCCCACGGCCCTCCCCGTCAAGACGACGGAATACGACCGCTGGGGCGGCGTCGCCCGCCTCACCGAGACCGCCAACGGGCAGACCCGCACCACCACCGTGACCGCCGACCCGGCGGGCCGCACCCTGAAGGCCACCGTCACCGGAGGAGCCGCCGACGCCGTCGCCGACACCACGGTCACCTACAGCCCCGAGTCCGGGAACCCGCTGACCACCACCACCGGTGACGCCACCATCACCCGTGCCTACGACAAGCTCGGCCGCCTCACCTCCTACGGCGACGGCGCGGGCAACACCACCGTCACCGAATACGACGCCGCAGACCGGCCCGTCAAGGTGACCGACTCCGCCCCGTCCACCCGCACCTACCGGTACGACGCCGCCCTGCCCGGTGGCCTGCCCACCGCCACCACCGACTCCGACGCGGGCACCTTCACCCCCGCCTACGACCTGGAAGGCAACCTCACCCAGGAACAGCTGCCCGGTGACATCACGCTCACCGTCACCCGCGACCAGACCGGCGACCCGATCACCCGCACCTACCGGCGCAACTCCGACGGCGCCGTGATCCTCTCCGACACCGCGGAGTTCAGCATCCACGGCCAGCTGCTCCGCAGCGACCGCACCAGCGGCGGCACCCAGGAACGCCGCTACAGCTACGACGGAGCCGGAGCCCTCGTCCGGACCGACGACACCGCGGCTGACGAGATCTGCACCCGTCGCTCCTACGGCTTCGACGCCAATGCCAACCGCACCTCCCTCAACGTGACCACGGGCACCGAGGGCGCCCCGTGCGCCGACGGGGCGGGCGACACCACCTCGTATTCCTACGACAGCGCCGACCGGTTGATCGCCGCCGGCACCGAGTACGACGCCTTCGGCCGCACCACCAAGGCCGCGGGCACCGACTACGCCTACTTCGCCAACGACATGGTCCGCTCCCAGACCACCGGCGACCGCCGGCAGAGCTGGAGCCTGGACGCCGCGGGCCGCCTCGGCTCCTGGACGGCCGAGTCCAAGTCCACCGAGGGGGCCTGGGAGACCACCGCGACCCGGACCAACCACTACGGTTCGGAGGCGGACAGCCCCGACTGGATCCTGGAGAGCGCGGCGCCCCGCCAGACCAGTCGATTCGTCAAGAGCAGCGAGGGCGTCCTCGCCGCGATCGCCGGCGGCGGTACCGCCCTGCAGCTCACGGACCTCCACGGTGACGTGGCCGTGCAGTACCCCCTGGACACGGCGTTCGCCCCGCGGGTCCTGTCCACCGACGAGTACGGCAACACCACCGGCGAGACCGCCCGCTACGGCTGGCTCGGCTCCCGCCAGCGCTCCACCGAGACCGCCGACGGCACCGTCCTGATGGGCGCCCGCCTGTACTCGCCCGTCACCGGCCGCTTCCTGAGCCAGGACTCCGTCCCCGGCGGCAGCTGCAACGGCTACGACTACTCCTGCGGCGACCCGGTCAACAAGAGCGACACCACCGGCACCGCCTGCCGCACCTACACCCGCAGCTACAAGGTCTTCGAGGGCGGCGTCCCGATCCAGATCGGCACCGTCGGCATGAGGGTCGAGGTCTGCACCAAGAACGCCGGCATCACCTGGTCCAGCGGTTCCAGCTGGGGCGACGAGGGCGGCACCGCCTCGAAGATCGGCTGGAGCCTGTCCCTCCACAGCGCCTACCGCAGCGTCAACCGCTACGCCTGGCACCAATGGAAGGCCAACGGCAAGGGCCAGGTGTGCATGTTCAAGATCATCCCGATCTGTGGCTTCCAGGAGCGCTTCGAGATGAAGATGGACTACTACACCTCCGCGTGGTTCGGCTACGCTCCCGCCCGCAACACCGCGGTCTGGAACGTACGTTGCACCAACAAGCACTGCGGATTCCGCTTCAAGCGGTGACCGACGCACCCTGACGGGGCCGGACGACACCCGTCGTCCGGCCCCCTCGGCACATCCGACCCCGAAGGAATCTCAATGACGAAGTCAAGCTGCCTGCGTGACCGGTGGGGCGGAGGTGAACAGCCTCTTGTCACGCAGCATCGCCCAGAGCACG
>NZ_JBEOSD010000078.1:0-34712 GCF_040302735.1 Streptomyces sp. NPDC097619
ATCCGATTCGAGCAGGTGACCAAGCGCTACCCGGACGGGACCACCGCCGTCGAGGAGAGGAGCCGGCGGGACCGTCACGGGAGAGCCCCGCCCGGATTGTCCGGATATTCTGGGGCCTGTGATCGAGTCCGGACGGCTGCGGCACCCTCGGCGCACCAGCCGCTGGTCACTGGTGCGGTTGTCGCCGGTCCTGTTGACCGTCGTGATCGCCGCCCTGGCCTACGCCACGCCCCCGGAGATGGCCTTCAGCCGTCTGCTGCCCGCGGCGCCCGCCCTGGCCGCCGCCATGTGGCCGGTCCTGCCGACCGTGCTGCTCGGCACGGTCTGCCTCGTCCTGATGATCGGGCTCAGCCTCGTCTTCCCCGACCTCGGCACCTGGTGGACGGGCGGCGGGATCATCGCGGTCACGGTGGCCGCCGCGTACGGGAGCCACGTCCGACTCGTCCGGGAACGCACGCTCTTCCAGGTGCGGCTCGTCGCGGACGCGGCCCAGCAGGTGGTGCTCAGCCCGATGCCGCGCCGCTTCGGCCGCGTCGAGATCGAGTCGCTGTACCTGGCGGCCGCGGCGGAGGCCCGGATCGGCGGGGACTTCTACGAGGTGGTGGACACCCCGTACGGGGTCCGGCTGCTCATCGGGGACGTCCGCGGCAAGGGGCTGCCCGCCGTGGGCGCCGCCGCGGGCATCGTGAACGCCTTCCGGGAGGCCGCCTACGGCGAACCCGACCTGGTCCGGGTGGCCCGGCGGCTGGACGCCAGCAGCACCCGCTACAACGGGGCCTTCCCCGCCGAGGGGGCCGGGGAGCGGTTCGCGACGGCGCTGCTCGTCGAGATCCCGCACGGCGGCACCCGCATCGACGTGCTCAACTGCGGGCACCCGCCGCCGCTCCTCCGGGACCCGCGCGGGCTCCGGGTCCTGGAGGCCGCCTCCCCCTCTCCCCCGCTGGGCCTCGCCGAGCTCGTCGGGGACCACTACGGCGTGGACAGCTTCGGCTTCACCCCCGACGGCCTGCTGCTGCTGTACACCGACGGGATCGCCGAGGCGCGGGCCCGGGACGGCGAGTTCTTCCCATTGACGGCCTGGATGGCCCGGCAGCCCCCGGCCCGGCCCCGCGCCCTGCTCGCGGCCCTCCACCGGGACCTGCTGCGGCACAGCCGTGAGGGCCTGGACGACGACATCGCCGCCCTCGCCGTCCGCCTGCGCGACCCGGACCCGGCGGCCGCGCCCCCGGACCCGCGGCTGCCCTAGTACGAGCCCTGGACCGTGCCTGCGGGACCCTCGGGGCCCGTCACGGGGACGCCCAGCCGGGCGCAGACCTCTTCGAGCGCGGCGCCGAGGGGCAGGGCGATCCGCGTGCCGGCGTACCGGTCGCCCCGGGTGGGGTCCCGGTTGACGATGAGGACGGGCGTGCCCGCCTCCGCGGCCTGGCGCACGAACCTCAGCCCGGACATCACCGTCAGCGAGGAGCCCAGGACGAGCAGGGTGTCCGCGGCGTCGACCAGGGCCCGGCAGCGCGCCACCCGCTCCGGGGGCACGGACTCCCCGAAGAACACCACGTCGGGCTTGAGCAGGCCCCCGCAGCGGGTGCAGTCGACCACCCGGAAGGGGGCGGCCTGGACGTCGGTGAGATCGGCGTCGCCGTCGGGGTTGAGGGCGGCGGACCCGGGGTCGAAGCCCGGATTGGCCTCCTCCAGCCGCCGGGCGAGCGCGTGGCGGTCGGTGAGGGTGCCGCAGGACAGGCAGCGCACCCGGTCCAGACCGCCGTGCAGTTCCACCACTCCGGTGCTGCCCGCGGCCTGGTGGAGGCCGTCCACGTTCTGGGTGACGACCCCCGTGAGCAGGCCCCGCCGCTCCAGGGCGGCGACGGCCCGGTGCCCGGTGTTGGGTCGGGCCCGGCCGAAGGTCCGCCAGCCCAGGTGGCTGCGCGCCCAGTACCGCCGCCGGGCGGCGGCGTCGCCGGTGAACTCCTGGTAGGTCATCGGGGTGTGCCGTTTCAGGCTGCCGTCCTCGCCCCGGTAGTCCGGGATGCCGGACTCGGTGGACATGCCCGCACCGCTGAGCACCAGCACGCCCCCGGCCCGGAGCGCGGCAGCCACCGGTCCCGGATCGGTGGTCCCGGGGAGCGCGCTCCCGTCGGAGGTCCAGCTGAGGGTGGGCCGCATGCGCATACCGCCACCCTACGCACAGCGGGCCCGGACGCGGCCCGGTCCGGGCACCCGGGCGGCCCCGGCGGGCCGGGTGGGGCCCCGTCCGGTCCTCCCCGGGCACGCACGGGACGGGTGGGACACCCGAACATCCACGTGAGGAAAACGGTCACCGTCCGATCCGAAAAGGACAACTGTGAAGGTTGTGCGCAGGGTCCGCGGACGGGCTGGAACGATGTCGACCGTTCGCCGCGTCCGTCCCGTCCGACGGGCGCGCCGCACGACCGTCCCCGCCCGCCGCTCCGGCACCGGTGGGACGGTGCACGGGGAGCGCCGTGGTCCGCGGGGGTGGTCGACGCCGGCGGCCCGGGGGCTCCCGCGCGACCGCGCCGCGCCGGTTCCCCGGGGGGCCTCCCGTCCCCCGCCGTCGCGCCGCGGCCTTCGAGGGGGAATCGCCATGTCCGCGATCAGCCTGCCACGTCCGCAGCACCCGGAGCGGGACCGGCACCGCTTCCGCAGACGGCGCGCCACGGCGGCCGGCGCCGCGCTCGCCCTGGCCGTGACCGGGCTGGCCGCCCTCCAGACCGCCCCGGCGGCCGCGGACGGCCCGACCGTCATCGCCACGGTCCCGGTCGGCGCGAGTCCGGAGGCCCTGGCCGTGGCCCCCGACGGCAAGCGCGTGTACGTCAGCAACGCCGGGGTGTTCGGCGGCCCCGCCGGCAACACCGTCACCGTCGTGGACACCGCCACCCGTACCGTGGCCGCGACCGTGCCCGTCGGGAGCTCTCCGTCGGGGCTCGCGGTCACCCCGGACAGCGCCAGGCTGTACGTGGTCAACCGCGGCTCCGGCACGGTCAGCGTGGTCGACACCGCGACGAACACGGTGACGGCCACCATCGGTGGGGTCGGCGACCCCAAGAGCGTGGCGGTCGACCCCACGGGGGCCCGGGCCTTCGTCGTGGACTCCTCCGGCGCCAACGGGTCCGTCCGGGTGGTCGACACCGCGACGAACACCGTCACGGCCACGGTCACCGTCGGCGCGTTCCCGCGCGACGTCGCCTTCAGCCCCGACGGCGCGACCGCCTACGTCAGCAACGTGGGCAGCAGCAGCCTCGCGGTCATCGACACCTCCTCCCTCGCCGTGACCGCGAACGTGGCCCTGGGCGCGAAGCCGTACGCGGTCGACGTCGCCCCGGTCTCGGGGGACGTGTACGTCAGCCACGGCGCCGACTCCTCCGTCTCCGTGGTGGACCCGGCCACGCTCACCGTCGGCGCGACGATCCCCACGGGCGCCAATCCGGGAGGCACGGCGGTCGCCCCCGACGGGGCCACCGCGTACGTGCCCAGCATCGCCGCGCACCTGGTGTCGGCCGTCGACACCGCCACCCGCACGGTCAGCGGGAACACCGCGGTCGGCGGCGGACCCGTCGACACCGGGGTGAGCCCCGACGGCGGGCTCCTGTACGTGGTCAAGAACGGCGGCGAGGCCCTCGACGTCCTGAGCCTGCGTCCCGTGGCCCCGGTGCTGACCGGCGTCTCCCCCGCCACCGGCCCGGCCGAGGGCGGGACCACGGTCACGGTCACCGGCACCGCGCTGGCCGACGCGACCGCCGTCAGCTTCGGCGGGGTCGCGGTCGTCCCGACCGGGTGCACGCCCACCGCCTGCACCGTCACGACCCCGCCCCACGTGCCCGGCGCGGTGGAGGTCCGAGTCGCCACCCCCGGTGGCATCAGCGCCGTGACCCCCGCCACCCGGTTCACGTACCTCACCGCGGCCGCGGACATCGACGTGGACCTGGCCACCCAGCCGCACCTGGGCATCCTGGTGCCGTACCTGGCCTACACGCTCACCGCCCGCAACACCGGCCCCGGCAACGTCGCTTCGGCCACGCTGACCGCGACGCTGCCCTCCGGCGCCTCGGCCACCCAGCTGTCCGCCGGATGCACCGCCGCCGGTTCCACCGTCACCTGCTCCTACGGGGCCATCGCCGACGGCGCGAGCGCGACCAAGTCCTTCCGCGTCCCCCTGCACCTGCTGAGCCTCGGCCCGGTCAAGGTCACCGGCACGCGGACCGCCTCGTCCCCGAACGACCCGAACCCCGCCAACGACAGCGCCTCGGTCACCTGCACCGCCGTGACCATCCTCCTGGTCACCTGCCCCTGACGACCCGAGGCCGGGTGGCGTGCTCCCACCGGCGCACGCCACCCGGCATCCGCCCCCGACCCGACCCCCGATTCCCGCCCCGCCGGCGTTCGAAGCGGAACTCCAGCCCCGCCGGCGATTGAGGCGCGGGGGCAGGGGGCGGAGCCCCCACCGGAAGGCACACCCCCACCGACCCGCACCGCACCACCTCTAGGTCAACCGGTGCCCGTACCGCCCCGCGAGCCCGGCGAGCCCCGGCTCCCCGAACTCCTCCCGCATCCGGAGGAACTCCACCGTCTTGTCGGCCCCGAACCGGCCCACCTCCACGGCGTACGTGTCGGGGGCCACGAACCTCGGCGGCCTGCTCTTGCTGTGGAACTTGTCCGCGTACATGACGAGCCGTTCCTCCGGCGTGACCGCGAGGTAGTCCGCCGGCGGCAGCGGCAGTTCCTGCCGGAGCACGTCCTCCCGGCTCAGACCGACCCCGGTGTGGCAGGAGGCGAACCGGCACAGCGTCTCCGGGAACCCTTCGGCCCGCAGCGCCGCGTGCCCGAGGATCCCGTGCCGGATGTAGTGCTCCCGTCCCGGCCCGTCCTCGGGCCCGGCCAGCCGGTACACGCCGATGTCGTGCAGCAGGCACCCGGCCCGCACCAACTCCCGGTCGATCTCGCCCTCGTACCGCTCCAGCAGCCCACGGGCGACCTCCCACACGATCTCGCAGTGCCCGAGCACCCGTTCCAGGGCCTCGGGTGACGGTGCGTACTTCTCGTGCAGGGCGCGGATCTCGTCCGGCGTGGGAATCCTCATGGGCCCACGGTAGGGCCGGGTCCGGGCGCGACCGGGGCCGGGTCGTTCCGGTGCGGTCCGGTCGCGCCGCGGCCCGTTCAGCGGGCCCGTGCTCCGCTCAGGGGGCGCGCCACACGTTGGCGAAGGCGGACTCCTCGATGGCGCGCCGCTGGCGGACCGCCTCCAGTTCCATCACCGCGTCGTTCACGGCGGCGAGCACGGCGGTGACCGGGTCGTCGTCCCCGGCCCCGTCCTCGGCGGCTCCCGCCGCCACCCGCGCTCCGGGGTCGCCCTCCGACCCCGCGCCCGCCACGGCCTCTCCCTCCGGAGCCGCGACCGACTCGGAACCGGCATCGCCATCGCCATCGCCGTCGGCATCAGCGGGGCCGTCCACCAGGCCGATGGCCGCGGCGAGGGCGCCGAGGACGGGTTCGGCCTCCTCCAGACGACCGACCGCCAGCGTGCGGGCCGGCGAATCGACCAGTTCCACCCGTCGCGCGCCCAGGCGCAGCAGCCCGCCGCGTTCCGGGGAGAGCTGCCCGTCGGCTTCCAAAGCACTCTGGTAGGCCGCCGCGAGGTCCCGGCCCCGGCGCCACAGCCAGTCCTCCACCGGTTCGTACGGCGCGGTCCGCAGCAGCGCCTCCGAGGCCGCCGCCAGCAGCCCGTCCGTCGGCGGCGCCGTGGTCGCGGGGACCACTCGGTCGCCGTCCAGCCCGATCGTGCCGGCGTCCAGCAGGTCGATCAGCTCCGCGCCGGCGAGGGCCAGCGACAGGTCTCCCTGCCCGACGCTCCCCGTGGACCGGCGGTCCATGGCGACGATGAACAGGTCCTTGGCCGTAGTCATCAACGACTCCCCTCACGACCACCGGGCGCCCGTGGCCCGGCGGTCAGCACGGACGGCCCGACCGGCCCTCCGCCCACGGACCTCCATTATCACCGGCCCCGTCCCGGTGATCGGCGGTCCGTGGGGGCGGGTGGGCGCTCAGTGGTGGGCGTGGACGACGGCGTGCCCCTTGCCGCGCCCGATCAGCCACTTGTTGACGGGGGTGGTGACGAGGAAGGCCATCGCGAACCCGCCCAGCAGGGCTCCCCAGAACAGCCCGTCGGAGAGGTGGGCGTCCATCGCTCCGGGCACGAGGGCGATGATGCCGTTGTCGACCAGTTCCATCACGGCGATGGAGATCGTGTCGGCGGCGAGGGCCACCTTCACGGCGTTCCGGAAGCCGAGGCCGGCGCGGCGGACGGCCAGCAGCGTGAAGGAGTAGCCGAAGAGGAAGGCGAGGGCGATCGCCAGGGCCATGGTGGCCACGTTGCCCCACATCAGGGCGGTGCCGATGACCATGCCGAGGATCTCGCCGATGGCACAGCCGGTGAGGCAGTGCAGGGTGGCCTTCGCGGCGGTGGCCCAGCCGGTGCCCGCCCCGGGGCCGTGGTGGTGCGGGTGTCCACCGCGCCCTCCGTGAGCGTCCCCCGCGCGCTCCGTCCCGTGTTCCGTGCCGTGTCCCCCGCCGTGCTCGGTGTCGTGCTCCGGGCCGTGCTCCATGACCTCGCCCCCGTTCCTTCCACGGGCCCGCCGACCGGGCCCCACCGATCCGAACCATATACCCCCCGGGGGTATTCCAGAAGGGTTCGGACCTCCCGGACGGCGGGGCCGTCCCGCCGTCCGGGAGACCGGGGTCAGAGCGCCGCGAAGACCGGCCGGAGGGTGTGCGGGGCGTCCATGGTCACGTTGACCTGGGGGCCGAGGGCGTACTCGGTGCCGTCGTACACCCATCCCGTGTGCCGGAACCCGGCCTGCGGCCGGGCCGTCACCGCCACGACCGTGCCGGGGGCGTACGGGCCGTAGACGGCCGGGCGGGCACTGCCCCCGGTGGCGCCCTCCAGGGTCAGGGCGTGCCGGGTGCGCTGGATCCGCAGGGTCCGGTAGTCGGCGACGATCGGCGTGGTGAGGCGGGCCAGGGCCGCGTTGTCGCTCTCGGCCGCGTTCCCGAGCGGCTGCCCGTCGACCGTGTTGAGGGTGTTGGAGTACTGGTTGACGGCCGTGCACGGGCCGCCGCACGCGCTGCTGTAGGCCATGATCGTGTGGTGGTCGCGGCGGGGGGTGACGTACCCGGTCCCGTAGGGCGCGTTGAGGAGCTGTCGCCAGGTCTCGCCGCCGACCTGCTCGGTGAGGGTCCGCGGGTCGTGGAACAGTCCGAGGTTGTGGCCGATCTCGTGGCCGAGGTTGTACCAGTCGGTCATCGAGCGGACGTCCACCACGGAGAACGCCTCACGCGCGTCGAAACGGCCGCGGACCGGGAGGCTGCCCTGTCCGGTGGACTGCCCGCGGTCGACCCGGTTGACCACGGTGATCAGGTCCACCCCGTAGTTCTCCCGGTACTGGGCGGCGCGCGCGCCGAGTTCGCGGTCGGCGGGATCGGCGAGCTTGCCGTGCATCACGTGCGAGGTGTTGTCCCCGCGATAGCCGGTGGCGTAGGTGCCGATGACGTCGATGCTGGCGGGGACCCCGCTGTCGGCGAGCGCCTCGTTCATCTTCCGCTCGGCCCACCGGATGGTGTTGACGACCTGCTGCTCGCCGCCCATGTCGGCGACCGCCCGATCGGTGTACCCGGCGATCACGTCGATCACCACGGGGTCCCCGGCGGCGGCCGGCTCCGCCCCGCGCAGCCCGTGGGCCATGGCGGTGGCGTCGTCCGCGCTCATCACGGAGCCGTCGGGGGCGTGCGGGGCCCGGTGGTCGGGATCCTCCTCGGTGATCCGGACCCGGGCCGGACGGCCCGTCAGCGTCTCCACGTGGTAGACGCGTTCCCCCAGGGCGGCCACGACCTCGACCACGGGAGCGGTGCCCGGGGCCGCCCCGCACACCCCGCGCATGGCCACGCCCACCCGGTGGTCGGGGGCCCCCTCCACGTGACCGCTCCAGGTGACACCGCCACCCTCGCGCTCTGAGCCGTCCTCGACCGCGGTCACGCGGACGTCCTCGAAGAAGCCGAACGCGTGCCGGCGGGGCGCGCCGAAGGGCGCCGGGGTGCACAGCTCCCGGTACTCCTCGGTGCGCAGCGGGACGATCCGCTCCCGCAACACCTCCCGGCCGTCGGCTTCGGCGGCCCGGCCCGGGGGTCCGGCGGCGGGGGAAGCGACACGGGCGGAGGCGGCCGGACCGGCGGCTCCGGGGAGGGTCGGGGCGCCGGCGGGGCCCGCGGGATCGGCCACCGCGGCGGTCACGGACAGGGAGACCAGCGCGGAGGCGCACAGGGCGACCCACCGGGTGCGCCGGAGGCCAGAAGAAGGGGTCATATCACCACAAAGACAGAACAATCCGGTGACGAGTGGCGGACATGCCCGGCGCTCGCGCTCCGTCACCCGCCCGGAAGATCCGGGCGCGGCGCGTCGGGCGTGTCGCGGGGTGCCGTGGGGACGGGCCGGCCTCAGACCCGGACGGGCAGCGCGACCAGCCCACGGACCAGGCGGGTCCGCCGCCACTCCAGGCGGCCGGCGGGGACGGCGAGGCGGATGCCCGGATGGCGTTCCAGGACCGCGCGCAACGCGATCTCCAGCTCGGCCACGGCCAGCGGAGCCCCCGCGCAGCGGTGGATCCCGTGGCCGAAGGCGAGGTGCCCGGAGGCGTCGCGGGCGGGGTCGAGGAGATCCGGGTCGGGGAAGCGGGCGGGGTCCCGGTTGGCGGCGCCGAGGGCGACCAGCACCGGGGAGCCGGCCGGGATCTCCGTGCCGCCGAGGGTGAGGTCCCGGAGGGCGTACCGGAAGGTGGCGGTGCCCACCGCGGAGTCGAAGCGGAGGAGTTCGTCGAGCGCGGCGGGCAGGGCCTCCGGGTGTGCGCGCAGCCGGCGCAGCTCGACGGGGTGGCGGAGGAGGGCCAGCAGGGCGTTGCCGAGGGCGTGGGTGGCCGTCTCGTGTCCGGTGATCAGGAGGAGTACGGCGAGGGAGACCAGCTCCTCCTCGGTGAGGCGGCCCTCGGCGTCGCGGGCGGCGATCAGTCGGTCGAGGAGGGAGTGACCGGGGGCCAGGCGGCGGGCGGCGACGAGGTCGGCCATGTAGTCGGCCACGGCGTGGGAGGCGGCGTCGACGGCGTCCGGGGCTCCGGCGGCGAAGAGGTCGGCGGACCAGCGGCGGACGGCGGGCCGGTCGGCCTCGGGGACACCGAGGAGTTCGCAGACCACGATGACCGGCAGGGGTTCGGCCGGCCCGGCCACGAAGTCCACGGTCCGACCGGCGGGCCATCCGTCGAGCAGTCCGTGGGTCACGCGGGTGATGTACGGGCGGAGCTCCCGGACGGCTCCGGTCGTGAAGGCGCCGGTGACGAGCCGTCGGAGGCGGGTGTGCCGCGGCGGGTCGGTGGCGAGCATGCTCGCGGAGACGGCCGGATGGAGCCGTCGCCGGGAGTCCTTCCCCGCGAAGAAGGTGGTGGTGTCCTTGGAGAGCCGGGGGTCCGCGAGGGCGGCCCGGGCCTCGGCGTAGCCGGTGACGAGGTGGTCGACGCGGCCCGCGGCTCCGGCCGGTACGGCCCGGACCGCGGGGCCTTCGCGGGCCGCGGCGTACCCGGCGTACGGATCCCCGGCCTCTTCCGGAGCCGGGGGGTCGGGGATGCCGTGCGCGCGCGGGCACCCCTCGCCGGACGCACCCGTGCCGTACCCGCCCCCGCGCTCGTCCGCCGTCCCCGTCACGGGCCCCAACGTAGCCGGTGGGGACGGTCCCGATCGCACCAAATGGGGCCGGCGGGACGGGAGGAAGCTCCGAAGGTCGGTGGCCGTGGGGTCCGGGAGTGGTCCGTGGTGATCCCGCGCCTGCGAAGGCGATTCGACCAGCACCTCGCAGATGCAGCCGGGTGGGCCGGATCGACGCCGCAGCCGCCGGAGGTGGAATCGACCCGGGAACCCTTGGGGTGGCGAAGTCGCCGCAGGTCGGGGCGGATCGGGGATGCGGAGCCGGCGGCGGTGATCCCGTAGCGCCGGAACCGACCACGGCACCTTCGTGGCCGCACCACCGCATTCCGGAAGAATTCGAGGGCCGCCGCTCGCCGACTCCGCCCGCGCCGCTCCGGCGGGGACGGGCTCAGGCTTCCTCGGCCACCGCGCCGCCGGCGGGGGCGGCCCGGCGGCGGCGGTAGGCCACCGCCCCGCACGCCGCGAGGACGAGCACGGCCACCCCGGCCGTCCCGAGGGCCGCGTGCTCCGCGAACAGCCGACCGAGGACTTCGAGGATCCCCAGGCCGACCGTCGCGTAGAGCAGCGCCCAGGCGGCGCCGCCGATGAACAGGGCCGGGAGGTAGCGGGGCAACGGCATGCGCATGCTGCCCGCGAGGAAGTTCGCCGCGGTCTGGAAGCCGACGGTCAGGAAGGACACGGCCACCACGGGGGCGCCCCAGCGCTGGATGGCCCGCTCGGCCCGCTGGAACCGGGCCGAGGAGAGGCGTTCGGCGAACCGGCTGCGCCGGGCGCCCGCACCGGCCAGCCAGCCGACGGCGAAGGTGCCCCCGGCGCGGAGCAGGACGATGACGTACAGGGCTCCGGCGGTCAGCGCGATCTTATCCACGGTGCTCCGTCCCCCGTTCCGGTCCGGCGGGAGCGGGGCCCGTCCTCCGCGTGGCCCTGCCGGTCCCGGCGGAGGCACGACGGGCACCCGCCCGGTCCGCGATTCTCACCTGCGCCCTGCCTCTGCACGTTCCGTTCCGAGGGGTGGTCGCCGTCCGCGACACCCCGGCCCGCGCCCGCGGACCCCAGGCCCGCACGTCAGGCAAGGCCAGCCTAACCGAACGCAAATCCGCCGGTACAGGCCGGCGTCCGGTGACCCGTCACGGTGAGCCGTCACGGTGCGCCCGGCGGGGTGCGGGCGGCCCCGGTGCGGGCGGCCGGGCCTCGTCGCCGGTCTTCGTCACGCGGGCGGGGCCGAGGTAGGTGATCCGGAGGGTGCCCGTGGCGGGTTCCCGGTCCACCGCCGCCTCGACCCCGTACACCGATCCGAGGAGCTCCGGGGTGAGCACGTCCGCCGGGGGTCCGGCGGCGGCCACCTCCCCGCGGTCGAGCACGACCAGGTGGTCGCAGTAGCGGGCGGCGAGGTTGAGGTCGTGCAGGGCGATCACGCAGGTGAGGTCCAGGGAGCGGAGCAGGTCGAGGAGTTCCAGCTGGTGGCGGATGTCGAGGTGGTTGGTGGGTTCGTCGAGGAGGATCTCCCGGGGTTCCTGGGCGAGGGCGCGGGCGAGTTGGGTGCGCTGCCGCTCGCCGCCGGAGAGGGTGTGCCAGCTCCGGTGCTGCCGGTGCGTGAGGGCGGTCCTTTCCAGTGCCGCGTCCACGGCGTGCCGGTCCCGCGCGCTCGGTGCGTCGAAGCGGCCGCGGAAGGGGGTGCGGCCGAGTTCCACGACCTGCCGGACGGTGACCTGGTGGTGGGCGGAGGACTCCTGTTCGACCACGGCGAGCCGCCGGGCCCGGTCCCGGCGGGACAGGGCGTCCAGGGCGGTGCCGTCGAAGCGGACGGTGCCGCGGTCGGGGCGGCGGAGTCCGGCGAGCAGTCTCAGCAGGGTGGACTTTCCGGAGCCGTTGGGCCCGAGGAGCCCGACGACACCGCCGTCGGGGACGGTCACGCCGACGTCGTCGAGGAGCCGGTGGCCCTTGACCGACCAGCTCAGCCCGGTGGTGGTGATGCTGCCCATCAGGACTCCAGACGTTTCAGGACCAGGGCGAAGGCGGGAGCGCCGAGGAGGGCGGTGATCACGCCCGCGGGCAGTTCGTGCGGGTTGAAGGCGGTCCGGGCGAACACGTCCACCCAGATGAGGAAGACGGCGCCGACGGCGGCGGACAGCGGCAGCAGGGTGCGGTGTCCGGGGCCCGCCAGCACGCGCACGGCGTGCGGGACGAGCAGGCCGACGAATCCGATCGCACCGGAGGCCGCCACGGCGGCCGCCGTGATCACCGAGGCCAGCACCAGCAGTCGGACCCGGGTCGCGGTCACGTTCACGCCCAGCGCGGCGGCCGCGTCCCGGCCGAAGGTGAAGGCGTCCAGGGAGCGGGCGGAGAACTGCACGGCGACGATCCCGGCCAGGACGACGACGCAGGTCACGGCGGTCCCTTCCCAGCGGGCGCCCCCGAGGGTGCCGAGGAGCCAGTACGTGAACCCGCGCGTGGCGTTCGCGTCCCCGCTGACCATGAGGACGACGGAGGTGACCGCGGCGAAGAACTGGGAGACCAGCACCCCCGTCAGTACCACCCGGGCAGGGCTCGCGACGCGTCCGCCGCCGAGCAGGAGCAGCAGCAGGCCCAGGGAGGCCAGGCCGCCCGCGAAGGCGCCGGTGGACAGCGAGACGCTGCCGCCGACCCCGAGCAGCAGCACCGCGACCGCACCGGTGGAGGCCCCGGAGGACACCCCCAGGAGGTAGGGGTCGGCGAGCGGGTTCCGGGTGACGGCCTGGAGGACGGCGCCGGACACCGCCAGACCCGCGCCGACCGCGGCGGCCAGCAGCACGCGCGGGAACCGGGACTCCCACACCAGGGCGTCCAGCAGGCCCGGCAGGGCCGGTGCGGGGGCGAGGTCGCCGAGGCCGAGGTGGCGCAGCAGGGTGCCGAGGACGTCCGCGGGGCCGAGGTCCGCGCTGCCGAACAGCGAGGCGGCGACCACCGACACGGGCAGTGCGACCACGACCAGGAGGGACAGCACCAGCCGGGCGGCCCGGGGCCGGGCCCCCGGCCCCGCCGGGGGGCCGGGGGCCGGGGGGCCGGTGCGCACGGGGGCGGTGGCGGGGGGACTCGTCGTCACGGTGTCCGCCCGTTCAGCCGAGCCGGGCGAGGCCGTCGGCCAGCACCGGCACGGCGGACGCGCTCCCGTAGCTCGGGTCCATGTGACTGCCGGGGACGGTGATGAACCGGTCGCCCTCCACCGCGGCGAGTCCCCGGGTCAGCGGGTCCTTCTTCAGCAGGGCGATCTTCTCCCGGGCGGTGTCGTGGGGTTCGCCCCGGGTCAGGTCGGCCAGGATGACGACGTCCGGGTTCCGGGCGGCCACCTCGTCCCAGCTGACCTCGGCCCATTTGGTCTTGGCGTCCTCGAACACGTTCCGCACGCCGAGGATGTCGGACATGTGCTGGGGCAGGCCGCCGGGGCCGGCGGCCCAGGGGGTGCCCTCGTAAGTGGAGTAGAACCACATCACCTTGAGCGGCTCCGACCGCTTCCGGACGGTGCGCACCGCCCGGTCCACCAGGGCGCGCTGCTCGCGGGCCAGCTTCTCCCCCGCCGCGGGCACCCCCATGATCCGGCCGAGTCGGCGGTACTCCTCGAAGAGCAGGTCGAAGTCGGCTCCCCGGACGCTCTCGTGGAAGGAGCAGTCGAACTCGGTCAGGTAGGTGGGCACGCCCAACCGGTGGAGCTGCCCGCGGTCCCCGGACTGTTCGGCGGTGAACATGCTCGCGAAGGAGCCGTAGACGAAGTCGGGTTGCGCTTCGAGGAGCTTCTCGTGCTTGATCTCCTGTCCGGGCGCGGACAGCACCGGGATCCTGCCGTACTGTGCGGCGATGTCCGCCGGGGGCTTCTCCACTTCGTAGCCGGTGCCGACGATCCGGTCCCCGACGCCCAGGTGGACGAGGATCTCGGCGGCGGTCTGGTTGAGGGTGACCACCCGCTTCGGGGCGGCCGGGTAGGTCACTTCGGTGCCGCAGTTGTCGAGGGTGAAGGGGTGACCGCCGGAGGCGGTGGCCGCCGCCTTCGCCGGCTTGTCGTCGCTTGCGGGGGTGCCGGGGGCGCCGCCCGCGGTGCACCCCGTGACCGCGAGGGCGGTCAGCAGGGCGAGGGGCAGGATCGCCTTCCTCATCGGGCTCATCGGGTTGATCCGGTTCATCGGGTTCATCGGCAGGTGGTCGTCGCTTTCGTACGGGGTCCCCGGGCGGGACGCGTGGGGAGGAGAGGAGGGGAGGCCGGGGCGGCGGGGGCCTCAGCGCAGCATCTCGGCCAGCCGCCGGACGACCTGGGCGTCGTGGAGGTCGTGGGCGGCCATCCAGTCGTCGTCGAAGACGGTGTCCAGGTACCTCTCGCCGCCGTCGCAGACCAGGACGACGACGGTCGTGCCGGGCCCCGCGGTGCGGGCCCGCTCCAGCGCCTTGTGGACCACGCCGCCGGCCGAACCGCCGATGAGGATCCCGAAGTTCCTGGCGAGGTACCGGCAGGTCTCGAAGGCTTCCGCGTCGCCGGCCTTCACCCCCTCGTCGAAGAGGGCGTAGTCGACGACGGGGCCGATCTCCGAACCGGCCGGGGTGCCGGTGCCGGACTGGTGGTAGGGCGCGCCCTCGCCGCCGAACACCACGGACCCGACGGGTTCGACGCCGACGATCCTCAGCTCCGGTATGCGTTCGCGCAGCACGCGGCCGGTGCCGCAGAGGGAGCCCCCCGTACCGACGGCCCCGTACAGGTAGTGGATGTCGTCGCCCAGGTCCTCGTGGAGTTCGCGTGCCAGGGCCCGGTAGCCGTCGGGGTTGCCCGGGTTGCGGTGCTGCGCCGTCCAGTGGGCGCCGGCCTCGTCGGCCAGGCGCTGTGCCACGGCGTCGCGTTCGGCGGTGGCCAGGCCGTCGGCGTCCCCGGCGACGTTGAGGATCTCGGCGCCGTAGGCGCGCATGGCGCGCAGCTTGTCCGCGCAGGAGTGGTTGTCGACGACGGCCGTGAACTTGTAGCCGCGTTCGGCGGCGACGAGGGCCAGGCCGAGTCCGGTGTTGCCGGAGGTGGACTCGACGAGCCGGCCGCCCGGGGCCAGGAGCCCGGCGGCCTCGGCCTCGTCCACCATGTTCCTGGCCATCCGGATCTTGGCGGTTCCGGTGGGGTTGAACTGCTCCAGCTTCAGCAGGACCCGCGCCGAACCCTCCGCGACGGGCAGGGAGAGCAGGGGGGTCCGTCCGATCAGCTCGGACATCTTGTGCGTGATCACGGGGTCTCCTTCGCGCAGATCTCCGTCAGGCACCGCACGAACACGTCGTTGTCCGCGGGGGTCGAGAGGGAGGCTCGGATGTAGGTCTCGTATCCGGGTTCGCGCCACGCCTTGACGATGATTCCGGCGCGGTGGAGTTCCCGGGCGGTGCGGTCGGCGGAGCGGCCGGTGTCGATGAAGAGGAAGTTCGCCGAGGACGGGACCACGGGCAGCCCGGCGGCGCGCAGCAGGCCGGTGACCCTGGTGGCCTCCAGGCGGGTCCGGCGGACGGTGGCGGCCAGGTGCGCGGGGTCGGCGAGCGCCGCGAGGGCGGCCTCCTGGGCGGGCCGGTTCACGTTGTACGGGGTGCGGACCCGGTCGAGGGCCCGGACGAGGGCGGCGTCGGAGGCGATGCCGTACCCCACGCGCAGGCCCGCCAGGCCGTAGGCCTTGGAGAAGGTCCGCAGCACGGCCCACGGCCGGTCCGCGCCGCGCAGGGTCTCCAGGCCGTCGGGGTAGCCGGGGTCGGCACGGGCGAACTCTCCGTACGCCTCGTCGATGACCAGCAGGGCCGAGGCGGGGGTCCATTCCAGGATGCGTTCCAGCTCGCGGGGGCCGAGCACCGTGCCGGTGGGATTGCACGGGTTGGCGAGGAAGACGAGCTTCGGGCCGGCGTCCAGGGCCTCGCGCCAGGCGTGCGCGTCGAATCCGAAGCCCGCGGCGAGCGGTACCTTCACCACCTCGGCCCCCATGACCCGGGGGAAGGTCTCGTGGAGGCTGAACCCGGGGGTCTGGGTGACGACCAGGTCGCCGGGGTCGAGCACCGCCCGGCAGAGGAGTTCGAGGATGTTCTCGGAGCCGTTGCCGAGCACGAGGTGTCCGGCCGGCACGTCCAAGAAGCGGCCGAGGGCTTCGGTCAGGCGGCGGCCGGAGGGGTCGGGGTAGCGGGCGAAGCCGGCGGCCGCGGCCCGCCGCACCGCTTCGGCGGCGGCGGGTGAAGCCCCGTACGGGGTCTCGCTGTTGGAGAGCTTGATGACGCGGTCGGCGCCGCTGAGGGCGGCCACCTCCGCCGGGTCGGCGCCGGGGTCGTAGGCGGGGAGTTCCGCCACCTCCCGGCGGATCGGCGGGGCCGTGTCGACCCGGACGGGTGCGAGGGCCGGGGCGGTCGGTGTCGGCGCGGCCGCGGGGCCCGGCTGGGCAGCGGGATTCATGAGGGCTCCGGTTCGGGGACGGTGGGTGTCGCGGCGCGGCCGGGACCGCTGCCGGTGCGGCGCAGGAAGGAGAGGAGGAGCAGGCCGGCGGTGGCCGCGAGGCCGAGGGTCTGGCCGATCCAGACCCCCGCCACGCCCAGGTCGGCGGTGACCGCGAGCAGGTAGCCGGCGGGCAGTCCGATCAGCCAGTAGCCGAGGAGGGAGGTCCGGAAGGGGCCCGCCGTGTCGCCGGTGCCGCGCAGGATCCCGTTGCCGATGTTCTGGACGGCGTCGAAGACCTGGAGGAGGGCGGCGATGGACAGTCCGGTCACGGTGAGCGCGATGACCTCCGTGGCGCCCGCGTGTCCGGCGGGCAGGAACCAGGACACGACCCGCTCCGGCACCGTCAGGTACACGAGGGCCACGAGGAGGGTGGCGACCACGCCCCAGGCGGTGCCGAGCAGTCCGGTCCGGCGGGCCGCCGCGCGGTCGCCGCGACCCCACTCCTCGCTGATGTGCACGGAGGCCGCGTGCGACAGCCCGGCGGACACCATGAAGACGATGTAGACGATCTGGTTCAGCACGGTCTGCGCGGCGAGGGCGTCCGCGCCGAGGGTGCCGACGAGCAGGGTCAGCACGCTGAAGAAGCCGGCCTCCGAGGCGTACGTGCCCGCGATCGGCAGGCCGAGCCGCCACACGGACCGCACCGCGTCGCCGTTCCAGCTCCATGCGGAGGCGGAGGCGAGGTGGGAGCGGAGCAGGGGGTCGCGCAGGAGCACGGCGACGAAGGCCAGGAAGGACAGCAGGAACACGGTGACGGTGGCGACGGCGACTCCGGTGGCCCCGAGGGCGGGGAGGCCGAACTCCCCGTGGATCAGGGCGTGGTTGAGGAGGATCGTCAGACCCACCGAGGCCAGGGTGATGGCCAGCAGGGGGCCGGGTCGCTTCAGCCCGGTGGTGAAGTGCCGCAGGGTCTGGAACCACAGGCAGGGCAGCATGCCCGGGGCCAGGACCGTCAGGAACTCCTCCGCCCGCTCCACGACGGCCGGGTCCTGGCCGAGGAGGAGGAGCAGCGGGCCGGCCGACAGCAGGGCGGCGCAGAACACGGCGCCGCAGGCGGTGGCCCAGAAGAACCCGGCGAAGAGCAGGGCCCCGATCCTGTCGCGGTCGCCCCGGACCCGCGCCTCGGCGACCAGGTTGCCGACTCCGGTGACGAGGCCCGTTCCGGTGGTGCGCAGTTGGTTGAAGAGGGCGAGGGCCAGTCCGGCGGCGGCGATCTCGGTCGCGCCCAGCCGGCCGAGCATGACGATGTCGACCGTGGTGAGGGCGACGTGGGCGAGGTTGGTAAGGACCAGCGGGCCGGCCAGCGCGAGCAGGGCGCGCGAGCCGCGGGTCCACCGGAGGGGCCCGCTCCGCCGCGGCTCGGGCCGGCCGGCCGTGGCCGGGTCAGGTGCGTCCTGCGGGTCCGGGGGCGGGTTCGCGGAGGGATCGGTGGACGGGTCCACGGACGGGTGGGGTGGGGGGGTGGTGCCGGTGCTCACCAGAAGTCGACCTTCTCCCCGCGTCCGGCGGCCAGCGCGAGATCGGCCACGTACCGGCCCAGGGCGGCGTCGGTGACGGCCATCCCGCTGTTGTAGGCGAAGACCACGTCCTCCGGGTGCCGGCGGGCGGGGGCCCGGCCCAGCAGGATGTCCGGCAGTTCGGCGTGCACGACGGGCAGGGCCCCGTCCGGGCCGCGCAGGTCCCCGCAGGTGGCGTGCATCTGTGCGGTGTCGGTGGCGATCCGGTGGTCGGCGCCGTGGCACACGTCGGGGTGTACGCCGTACCCGAGGAGGACGGCCACCGCGCCGGGCTTCATCCAGGCGCGTCGGACCTCCCGGGTGACGGACAGTCCGGCCGCGCCGATCACGATGTCCGCTTCACCCGCGGCCCGTTCGAGGTCCGTCACGATCTCGACCTCGCGGCCCGCGACCCCGTCCCGGACGGCGCGCAGCCCCTCGGAGTGGGTGCCGAACACCTGGAGCCGTTCCAGCTCGGGCAGGGCCGCCACCAACATGGGGAGGGCCGTGCGTCCCTGGACGCCGGTGCCGACGACCAGTGCGCTGCGGGCGTCGGGGCGGGCCGCGCGGGCGAGCAGCGCGGTGGTCGCCGAGGAGCGGAGCGGTCCCAGCTCCGCCACGTCCATGAGGGCGATGGGCTCCCCGGTGGCGTCGTCGACGAGGAAGGCGAAGGAGTGGAAGCGGTAGGCGTCCCGGGTGCGGCGCGGGTCGGCCTCGTGGACGGCCTTGAAGCAGACGGTGCCGGTGCCGCCGTCCCGGGCGACCATCGAGTAGCTGAGCGAGCGGTGGTCGGGGCCGTCGACGACCGTCTTGACCGGGTTGTCCGAGCCGCCGCCGCGCAGGGCGCGGTAGGCCCCCTCGACGACCGCTAGCACCTGTCGGTGGTCGAGGTCGAGCCCTTCCTGCGCGCGTCGCGGCAGCAGCCACAACTGGCCGGGCGGGGCGTAGCCGGGTGAGGGGGACGGTGTGGATGGCATGGGTGGTTCTCCTCCGTGCGGATCGCGGGGGTGGGGTGGGTGGGGTGGGTCGAAGCGAGGAGCCGCGGCGGGAGGCGCGCGGGCGGGGCGGTCAGACGCCGTCGAGGTGCCAGCGCGGCGGGAGCGAACCGTCACCGACGCGGAGCACGGCCTTCAGGGGCAGGGCCGCTCCGTGGAAGGGGGACTCGTTGGAGTCCATCTGGTAGCCGGCGGTGTTGAGGTAGGCGAGGTGGTCGCCGGGGCGCACCGGCCGGGGGAAGCCGATCTTCCGCCAGGTCAGCAGGTCGCTCTCCAGGCAGGTGGAGCCGGCCACGCAGGCGGGGAAGGTCGTGTCGGGCGGGGTGGTGCGGGGTTCGGGCGGTCCGGCGGGCAGCAGTACGGGGTCGGGCAGGAACTCGCTGCCGAACCACTGCTCGGACAGGCTGAAGCTGGTGCCCGCGACGGTGACGACCGCGTACCCGTCCTCGTTCCGCCGGTCGTCGACCTGTCGGACCCGGAAGAGCGTGAAGCCGGCCTGGTCGAGGAGGGCGCGGCCCGGCTCGACGAGGAGGCGGGTGCCGGTGCGGCGGGCCTTCGCGGCGAGGCTTTCGGTGCCGTCCACCGGGTGGGTCAGCAGCTCGCCGACGGCCTCGATGGCGGTCCGTCCGCCGTAGGGGTAGGACCCGGCGAACTCCTTGGCCGCGTGGTAGTGGACGGGCCGGTCCTGCGCGAGGAACGCCTTCCATGTGTGCGGTTCCACGTAGCGGACGGGCAGTCCGCCGCCGATGTCGACGAGTTCGGCTTCGGGGCAGCCGCGCCGCCGGGCGTCGAGGCCGTATGCGATCGACCGGTTCGCCGCGGTGGCGCGTTCGGCGGGGTCGTAGCCGTTCAGGTGGAAGGAGAAGCCGCGGAGGCGGAGGTGGTCGGCGAGTTCGGCGCACCGTCCGACGGCGGCCGGGACGCCGGCCTCGGGGATCCCGAACCGGCTGCCGGACTGTCCGGCGGTGCGGATCCGCAGCAGCACGCGGGCCCGTCGCCCGACGGACCGTGCGGTGGCCGCGAGCCGGTCGAGTTCGCCGGGCGAGTCGACGGCGACCAGGCAGCCGTGCCGGACGGCCAGGGCGTGCAGGGCGTCGTCCTTCTCCGGCCCCGAGATCCCGATGCGGTGTCCCGGCACGCCACCGGCGAGGGCGCCGAGCAGTTCCGGGGCACCGGCCACGTCGACCCCGGCGTCGAGGGCCGCCGCGGAGTCGACGAAGCAGGCGGCCTTGTTCGCCTTCTTCGCGAAGAGCACGTCGGCGGGGGCGCCCGCCGTCGTGAACGCCTGCCGGAGGCGGGTCAGGTTCTCTTCGAAGACCTCGGGCAGCACGACGTGCAGGGGGGATCCGAGGCCGTCGAGGAGTTCGGCCAGCAGGGCGCGGTGGTCCGTGAGGAGGGTGGTGACGGTGGGATGCCGGAGTGCGGGGAGCGCGAAGGGCCGGAGTCCGGCCGGGGGACGCGCCGACCCCTGGAGGGAGGTGAGCACCCCGTATTCCTATATGAAGATGACACTCGTTTTCAATAGTGGTCGACGCGAGGGCCCGGGACAAAGGGGGCGAGAAGGGAGGGGAGTGAAGAAATCTCTCCGGATTCGCGAGGCACGGTGCGGGAATCCGGGCGCTCCGCGCCTTCGGAACGGCACCGGCGGCGAGGGCGTCACCGGTGCCGGCCGGGTCACTCCCGCCCGGCGGGGCGGAGTTCGCGTTCGAGGGCGGCCAGGGCGAAGGCGTGCGCGGAGGCGTGGCGCCAGCGGGCCCGTCCGAACATCACGTCCTCGGAGAGTCCGCTCAGCATCGCCACGGCCCGGACGGTGAACTCGGACACGTCCACCTCGGCGAACTCCCCGCGCTCCCGCCCCTCCCGGACGATGGCCTCCAGGCGCTCGTCCCAGCCGTCCAGCAGCTCCGTGACCACGGCCCGGCCCGACTCGTCGTGCCCCTGGGCCAGCACCTTCGTCCACAGGGCGTAGCGCTCGTCGCCCGGGTGGGTCGGCAGGTAGGCGCGGACGAACAGGTCCAGCTTCTCGGCGGGGGACTCCGCCCGGTCCGCCGCCTCCTGGTAGCGGTCCCAGAGGTCCGCCTGGCTCCACGCCAGGACCTCCAGCAGCAGTCGGTCCTTCTTGCCGAAGTGGTACAGGATGTGCCCGGTGCTCATCCCGGCCCGCGCCGCGATGTCCGACATCCGCAGGGCGGCCGTGCCCTTCTCGGAGATGACGCTGATCGCGGCGCGCATCGCCCGCCCCCGCGCCTCGTCCCCGCTGGGGCGGCGCGTCCGGTCGAGCGGGGCCCTGGTCGCGGGCCGGGGGCCGCGCCCGACCCCGGCGCCCGCCGGGTCGGCGGCGCCCTCCGGGAGGAGGGGGCCGGCGGTCGGCGCGGGCCCGGTCTCTGACGTCGGCATGAGCTCACCTTCGGTTCCGGAAATCCAGACCCCAAGTCTAGGTTCCGAAAAACTAGATTCCTGGTCTAGACTGAAAATCTAGTCAGAGCGTTGGGGAGTGTCACGGCCTGCTGTGCGGCCGCCCCACGGCCGGCGGCCCGCCTGTCCTACTCACCACCAGGAGACACCCACATGACGCGCGGATTCGATGTCGTGGAGACCTGTATCGCCGACCTGCGCGCGGCGCTGGAGAAGGGAGAGACGACCTCGGTCGACCTGCTCGACGCCTACCTCGCGCGGATCGAGGCGTACGACCGTCCCGGCACGGCCACGGCACTGAACGCGATGGTCGTGATGAACCCGCGCGCCCGCGCGGAGGCCGAGGCCTCCGACGCCCGGCGCGCCCGCGGGGAGACCCTGGGCCCGCTGGACGGCATCCCCTACACCGCCAAGGACAGCTACCTCGCCGAGGGGCTGACGGCCGCGTCCGGTTCGCCCGCCTTCGAGCACCTGGTGGCCCAGCGCGACGCCTTCGCCATCGAGCGGCTGCGGGCGGGCGGCGCGGTCCTCATCGGCCTCACCAACATGCCGCCCATGGCCAACGGCGGCATGCAGCGCGGCGTGTACGGCCGGGCCGAGAGCCCGTACAGCGCGGACTGGCTCACCAGCGCCTACGGCTCCGGCTCCTCGAACGGCTCGGGCACGGCGACGGCGGCCTCCTTCGGCGCCTTCGGACTCGGCGAGGAGACCTGGTCCTCGGGCCGCGCCCCCGCCTCGAACAACGCGCTGTGCGCGTACACGCCCAGCCGCGGCGTGATCTCGGTCCGCGGCAACTGGCCGCTCGTCCCGACCATGGACGTCGTGGTGCCGCACACCCGCACCATGGCCGACCTGCTCGAACTGCTCGACGTCATCGTGGCCGACGACCCGGACACCCGCGGCGACCTGTGGCGGGCCCAGCCCTGGCTTGAGCTGCCCGCCCCCTCGCGGGTGCGCCCCGCCTCCTACCCGGACCTCGCGCCCGCCGACGCCACGGCCGCCGGCGCGGCCCTCGCCGGCCGACGGGTGGGCGTGCCCCGCATGTACGTCAACGCCGACCCCGAGGCCGGCACCAACCCCGACGGCGGCATCGGCGGGCAGACCGGGCAGCGGGTCGACACCCGGCCCTCCGTCCTCGCCCTGTGGGAGGCGGCCCGGGCCGACCTGGAGGCCGCCGGCGCCGAGGTCGTCGAGGTGGACTTCCCCGTCGTCACCAACTACGAGTCCGACCGCCCCGGCGCGCCCTCGCTCCTCACCCGCGGGCTCGTCAGCCGCGCCTACCTCACCTTCGAGATCGAGGACCTGTCCGCCTGGGCCTGGGACGACTTCCTCCGCGCCAACGGCGACCCCGCGCTCTCCCGCCTCACCGAGGTGGACGGCGCGCGGATCTGGCCGAAGCAGGAGGGCGAGCTCCCCGACCGCTACGAGGGCTTCGACGACACGATCGGCGACTACCCGCGCTTCGTCCGCGAGCGCCCGTACGCCTCCCTCGCCGACATGCCGCTCCTGGAGGAGGGCCTGCGCGGGCTGGAGGAGACCCGCCGCGTGGACCTGGAGCAGTGGATGGACGGGCTGGGCCTGGACGCCGTGGTCTTCCCCGCGGTCGCCGACGTGGGCCCGGCCGACATGGACGTGAACCCCGCCTCGGCCGATCTCGGCTGGCGCAACGGCGTCTGGGTCGCCAACGGCAACCTGGTCCCCCGCCACCTCGGCATCCCCACCGTGACCGTGCCCATGGGCACCATGGCGGACACCGGCATGCCCGTCGGCCTGACCTTCGCGGGCCGCGCCTACGAGGACAACTCCCTCCTCGCGCTCGCCGCCGCCTTCGAGAAGACCGGCGACCGGCGCACGGAGCCCGCACGCACCCCGCGCCTCGCGGCGGAGTGACCCGACCGGGCCCTCGGATCCACCGGGCGTCGGCCCCGCGGCGGAACACCCGCCGCGGGGCCTTCGTCGTCACGGCCGCCCCACCACCCTCGCCGCCTCCGCCCCTCTCCGCCTCCGCCTCTCTCCGCTCCCTTCCACCGGTCGCCTTCCGGGGCCCGCACCGCCGGATCCCGCCATACTTGACCGATCGTTCCGAAACGATCTACCGTTCCCCCATGGCCAGGACCAAGGAATTCGACCCCGACGCCGCCCTACGCGCCGCGCTGGAGCTGTTCTGGAGGCGGGGGTACGAGGCGACCTCCCTGTCCGACCTCGTCGAACACCTCGGCATCGGCCGGGCCAGCCTGTACGCCACCTTCGGCAGCAAGCACGAGCTGTACCTGAAGGCCCTGGACCGGTACGGGGAGGAGCAGGGGCCGCGGATGCTCGCGGAGCTGTCCCGGCCCGGACCGGCCCTGCCCGCGGTCCGGGAGGTGGTCCGGCGGTTCGCCGCCGAGGCCGGCTCCGATGGCGAACGCCGCCGGATCGGCTGTTTCGTCACGAACACCGCCACCGAGCTGGCCCCGCACGATCCGGCGGCCGCCCGGCGGGTGGAGCTGAGCTGGGAGCAGGCGGAGACCCTGCTGCACGCGGCGCTCGCCCGCGCGCAGGCCCAGGGGGAGCTGCCCGCCGATCGCGACCCCAGGGCGCTGGCGCGGATGCTGCTGGTGCTGATGCAGGGCCTCCGCGTGGTCGGCAAGGCCACCGAGGACCCGGCCCGCGTGCGGGACGCCGCGGAACAGGCCCTCACCCTGCTCGACTGAGTCACCCGCGACCGGATCGCACCACCGGGGGGCGGCGCGGGGGCGATCCCCGCGCCTTTCCCTGTCGCGATATTGAACCAATCGTTCCAGACTTCTGACCGGGGGAACCCATGCCCGAATCCGCCGAACCCCTCACATCCGCCGCGCCCGCCGCGCCCGGCACCGCCGGTGCCCCCAGCGCACCCGCCACGTCCGCCACGTCCGCCGCCAGGGCGGGGTTCGCCCTCCTCGGGGCCGTACAGGTCGTGCTGATCTTCACGCTGGCCGCGGTGGCGGTGCCGCTCCCCCGCATCGGTGCCGAGTTCGGGACCGGTCGGGCCGGGCTGATCCTCCTCACCGCCGCGTACGGGCTGTCCTTCGCGGGGCTGTTGCTGTGCGGCGGGCGGCTCGCCGACCGGTACGGCGGGAGGCGGATCCTCACCGTCGGGCTCCTCGTGTTCGGGAGCGCCACCGCGCTCGCCGCCCTCTCCCCCGGCTTCGGGGCGCTGCTGGCCGCCCGCTTCGCGCAGGGCGTCGGGGCCGCGCTCGTCGCCCCGGCCGCGATGGCCGTCCTGCGCGCTCTGTTCCCCGCACCCGCCGCGTACGGCCGGGCCATGGCCACCTGGGGCGGCCTGTCCGTCCTCGGCGCCACCGCCGGGAACCTGGTCTCCGGGGTCGTCTCCGCCCTCGCGGGGTGGCGGTGGACCTTCGCCGTACCGGTGCTCGTGGTCCTCCTCGCGCTCGCCGGATCGCGGCGGCTACTGCCGGCCGCGCCGGGCCGCCCGGACCGCTCGCTCGATCTGCCCGGGGCCCTCCTGGCCACGGCCGGCATCTCGCTGACCAGCCTCGGTCTGGTCCTGACCGAGGCCGAGCCGTGGAGTTCGCCGGTCGTCTGGGGTCCGCTGCTGGCGGGTCCGGCCCTGCTGGCCGCCTTCCCGCTGGTGGAGCGGCGGCGGGCCGACCCGCTGCTGCCGCCCGGGTTCGCCTCCCACCCGCGACGCCGTCTCGGGCTCGCCGCGATCGCGCTGGCCGCCGCGGGCACCTCCGCCGTGTTCGTCCTCCTCTCGCTCGGCCTCCAGGAACAGCGCGGCTGGTCCGCCCTCCGCACCTCCGCCGCCTTCGTCCCGTTCGCGGCGGCGCTGATCGGCACCGGACGGGCCGCCGGACCACTGATCGGGCGGTACGGGCCCGCCGGGTGACAGCCGCCGGGTTCGCGTGCGGCGCGGCCGGGCCGGCCGTGCTCGCCGCCGCGACCGCCACCGGGCTCCCGTTCGCGTACGGGCTGCTGCCCGGACTGCTCCTGCTGCCCGCCGGGGTGGCCCTCGCCTTCGCGGGAGCGGCCGTACTCGGCACCACCGACGTGCCCCCCGACCTGGCGGGCCTGGCGGGCGGCGTCCTCAACACGGCCATGGAGAGCGGCGCCACCGTCCTCTTCGCCGCCCTCCTCGCCCTCGGCGGCGGCACCGCGCCGCTCGCGGCGGCCGCCCTGGCCTTCGCCACGATGACCGCCGTGACCGCGCGCCCGGCCCCGAGAGGGATCAGCCGCCAGGTTCGTGCGTCGGTGCGGGTGTTCCGAGGCGGAGGTTCCAGCGACCGGAGCGGCCGGTGAGCTCCGTCAGGGTGCCGGGCGGTACGTCCAGCCGCCAGAAGGTGCGGGCGGGCAGGCCGAGGGCGTGGGTCACGGCGGCGCGGACGAAGGACTGGTCCGCGGTGACGGCGTGACCGCCGGGGGCGAGGGCCCCCAGCCACTCCCCCGCCCGGACCAGGAGGGCGTCCACGGACTCGCCGCCCGGCGGTGCGAACGCGGTGTCGGTGGTCCAGCGGTGGACCGCTTCCGGGTCGGCCGCCGCGACCTCCGCCAGGGTGCGGCCGGCCCAGGCCCCGGTGTCCAGGGCGAAGGGGCCGCCGGGTCCGAAACGTGCCTGTCTCATCGCGGAGTCGAGCCCGGGGGTGGTGAGCCGTACCCGGACCAGCGTGCTCGTCATGGGGGCAGCGTACGGACGGGGTCGAGACGTGCGCGGTCCGCCCCGGGGGCGTGCGACCGCATGCCGGGCGCCCTTGGCTGATTGTCGTGTACACGGTACGGTCTGCGCGTTGATGACGACGGCAGGACGGAAGCCCGGTGAGACTCCGGCACGGTCGCGCCACTGTGTAACCGGACCGCCGCACACGGCGGGACCCGGCCAGTCAGACCCGAGAGCCGTCGATCGACCGTGCTCCACCGAACGGGACGCGTCGTTCCCGAGGAGGTCCTCCGTCATGGCCCAGTCCGCACCCGCCCCCACCCTCGCCCCCGCAGCCGAACCGGGCGCACCGATCCCGGTGCGCGCCGTCCTCCCGTGGGCGGTGTTCGTCGGCACCCTCATGCTGATCGCCCTGTACTTCGTCGGCGCCGAACAGGGCGCGACCGCCGTGTTCTCCGGTGAGGCGGTGCACGAGTGGGTGCACGACGGCCGTCACCTCCTCGGCTTCCCCTGCCACTGACGCGCCGGGGAGCGGCACGACCATGTACAGCAACGCAGTTCGGGTCCGCGGCCTTCTGGTGCGCGGCATGCTGGCCGGCCTGATCGCCGGCCTGATCGCCTTCGCCTTCGGCTACGTCGCGGGTGAGCCCTCCGTCGACGCCTCGATCGCCGTGGAGGAGGCCCAGGCGGCGGCCGATCGGGGCGGCCACCACGGGGCGGCCGCCGCCCCGGCCGAGGAAGAGGAGGAAGAGGTGGTGAGCCGGGCGGCGCAGTCCACCTCCGGGCTGGCCACCGGCCTCGTGGTGTACGGGGTGGCGCTGGGCGGGATCGCCTCGCTCGCCTTCGCGTTCGCCTTCCGCCGGATCGGCGGTTTCGGCCCTCGGGCGACCGCCGCCTTCACCGCCGCGGGGGTGTTCACCACCGTGTTCCTGGTGCCGTTCCTCAAGTACCCGGCCACCCCACCGGCCGTCGGCAATCCCGACACCATCGGTTCACGGACCACGCTCTTCTTCCTCATGATCCTGCTCAGCGTCCTCGTCGGGCTGGGCGCCGTCATCGCGGGCCGCCGCCTGGCGCCCCGGCTGGGCAACTGGAACGCGAGCGTCCTGGCGGGGGCCGGCTACGTCCTGGTCATGGCCGTGCTCTTCGCCGTCCTCCCCGACAACGAGGACGCGGTGAAGGCGTCGTTCCCGGCGGCGGTCCTGTGGGAGTTCCGCCTGGCCTCGATCGGCCTCCAGACGGTCCTCTGGGCCACCTTCGGCCTCGTCTTCGGCGCCCTGACCGAACGCCTCCTCACCCCCCGCCCGACGCCGACGCCCGATCCGGACCCCGCTCGCGCCGCTGCCGCCTGACCCGGTCCGCCCGCTCCGACGCACGGGGGTGCCGGCCCTCCGGCACCCCCGCCGTCGCGCCCGGGCCCTGTGCGGCCCTTCGGCATGATGCCCTCATGGCACCGATACCTCCCGTGGTCCCGGCGGGCAGCATGAGCCGCGTCCCCCAGCCCGTCCTGTCCCTCGACAACGGCTTCCGCCTGCGCCCCTGGAGGCCGGCGGACGCGGCCGTACTGGTCCGCTCCTGCTCGGACCCCGACATCCTGCGGTGGAACCGCCCCGAGCCGCTCACCCCCGACGAGGCCCGCGAGAAGATCCGACGGTGGGGCCTTCGGTGGCGGGAGGAGGAGGCCGCGGTCTGGGCGATCACAGCGAGCACCCCGATCACCCTGATCACCCCGGACGCCGGCCCTCCCACCGCCGTCTCCGCCGCCCTTGACCTCCCCGACGGTGACCCGGTGGGGCTCCCCGACGGTGACCCGGTGGGGCTGATCGGGCTCGCCGACATCGATCTGCGCGGCGGCAGCGCCGAGTTCCTGTACTGGCTGCTCCCCGAGGGCCGAGGCCACGGCACCGCGCTCGCGGCGACCGTCCGCGTCAGCCACTGGGCCCTGGACGAACTGGGTCTGCACCGACTGCGGATCACCCACTCCGTGGCGAACCCGGCCTCCTGCCGGGTGGCCCTCGGAGCCGGCTTCCCCCTGGAGGGCACCCTGCGCAGCGCCCTGCTCCACGCGGACGGATGGCACGACGAGCACCTCCACGCCCGGATCCGGGGCGACCGCTGAAGTCCCCGACTCCCCCTTCCCCCGGGTCACTCGTGTGCCTCGGCTCCGCTCCTCCCCCTCGGGGCAGGGTGGGCGGCACGGCGTAGGGTTGCGGCTTCCGGTCCCACGGCGGCGTGGGGTGAGATCGGCGAACGGCGTGGGGGCGCGGAGGATGGACACGAAGGTTCCGGCGGAGGCCCGTCTCGACGACACGCGCCATCTCCTGGTCGCCCGCGCCTCCCTCCCGGACGGCGATCCGCCGGAGGTGGTCCGGGACTTCTTCGGCACCGTGATCACCCCGGAGGAGTCGGCCTCGGGCCCGTACGACCTGACGGGGAAGACCGTCTACCTGTACGGGGACCCGGTCGAGGCCGCCGAGGGCCGCCTGCGGTCCGCGGAACGCGTCCTCGTGGTCGGGGATCCGGCCGACGACCACCCGCACGGCACCCCCGGGCCCACGGCGTGGACCCGCGTCGACGCCGGGCGCGTGCCCCGCCGCGTGCACGGCGTCGGCGTGTACTACCCCCGCTTCTTCGCACCCGAGGAGGACCACTTCGCCCGGATCCGCGCGGAGCACGCCTTCCAGTCCCTGACGGAGTCCACCAAGCCCGGAACGGCCCACCGCAGCGGCATCTACCTGACCCCCGTCACCCGGGACGCCGACGGGCTGCACTTCCGGCTGCTCCGCTGTTCCACCAACTTCACCGGCCCGACGGAGGGGTTCGGGCCCACCGACGCGCGGATCGTGGACGCCCTGCGCCACGAGGCGGCCGCCGTCTTCCACGAGGGGGCGGCGCCCCTGAACCACGTGCTGGCTCAGATCTACCACAACACCGCGGCCACGGAGGGGCGCAGACAGTCCAAGGCGAGGATCTCCTCCCACGCCGACAAGACGAAGGACATGCCCGTCGGCGGGATCATGGCCTTCTGCACCTTCTACGACGGGCTCGACGCGCTGCGCCCGCTGCCCGGGGACCCGTTCGACCTCGGGGTGAAGAGCACCAGCGGGCTGACCCGCCTCCACTTCCGCCTCAAGGACGGGGCCCGGGAGGAGAGCGGGCTCGGAGCCCCACTCCCGGAACGGTTCGCGCTGACCCTCCACCCGGGTTCGGTCTTCCTCATGCCGCTGTCCACCAACCGGCTGTACACGCACGAGATCCGCCCCTCGACCCTGGAGGCCGGGCTGCTGCCCACCCGCCTGGGTTACGTGGTGCGTTGTTCGAAGACCGAGGCCGTGCACCGGGACGGTCGTACCCACCTCAAGTCCGCCGACGGCCGCACGGTCCCGCTGGCACCGCCCACCGAGGCCGGCATGGCGGACCTGCGGCGGCTGTACGCCGAGGAGAACACGTCCGCGGCCCCCGTCGACTACGGGGACCGGTTCCGCTTCAGCATGAACTCGGGGGACTACCGTGCGCCGCGGCCCTAGCATCGAGGACCTGGTCCTCGTCCGGACCCTGCCCGTCGACGGTGACCCCTTCGCCGAACTGACCGCGGCGACGCGCCTGGAGGACGTGGGCAAGGGCCGGCGGGGCGCGGTCCTCACCCGGCCGTCCGCGCCGGACGGCGCCGTCCCCCTCGTCCGGACCACGACCCGCTACGCCGCCCCGGCGCAACGCTTCCGACCCGTGCACGAACGGCTGGCCCGAGAGGTCCGGGAGCTGACGGCGGCGCCCCTGGCTTTCGACAACGCGCTCGTCGAGACCTACACGAACGCGTACACGAAGATGGGCGCCCACTCCGATCAGGCCCTCGATCTGGCCGAGGGTTCCCTCATCGCCGTCTTCTCCTGCTACCGGCACCCCGACACCACCGCGCCGCGCACCCTCGTCTTCGAGACCAAGGAGTCGAAAGAGTCGAAACAGCCGACGGATGCGGACGACGGACGGGACCACGGCCGGCCGCGGGGCGCCGGCGACCGGCCCGACGAAGGCCGCGATGAAGGCCGCGCCGAAGCCCCCGGCCAAGTCCCCGCCGGGCGCCTGGAAATCCCCCTCGCCCACGGCTCCGTCGTCGCCTTCTCCGTCGCGGCGAACCGCCGGCTCAGGCACCGGATCGTGCTCACCGCGCCGGGGCGGCCGGACGAGGAGTGGCTGGGCGTGACCCTCAGGACCTCGAAGACCCACCTCCGGTTCCGGGACGGCCGCCCCCACCTCCCGGAAGGCGTCCCCCTGACGCTCGCCGACGAGGACCGGAGCGTCGAGTCCTACCGCCTGCGCCGCCGGGAGAACACCGAGCGGGACTTCGTCCACCCTCCGGTGACCCACACCCTCAGCCCGAGCGACCTCCTGCCGCCCACCTGAACCCGCGCGGGGCCGGCCCCTTCCCGCAGCCCGCCCGACCGGGGGCCGGCCCTCCACGTCCGGCCCGTGTCCTCAGGCCGCGTCGTCCTCGTCGTACGTGAGCCGGTCGACCACTTCGATCACGCCGTCCACGCTCTCGCACAGGCGCAGCGTGATGGGGACCAGGCTGCGCCGGTCCACCGTGCCGCTGAGGATGACCCGCCCGTCGGACACCTCGACGGTCAGCGCGGACGGCGACAGGCCGAGCGTCCGCGTGAGCACGTCCTCCAGGATCTCCTCCTGGATGGCCCGGTCCCGACGCAGGAACAGCCGCAGCAAGTCGCTTCGGCTGACCACGCCGATCAGGAACCCGGCCGCGTCCACCACCGGCAGCCGCTTGACCCGGGCCTCCTCCATCACGCGGGCCGCCTCCACGGCGCTCCACTCCGGCTCCGCCACCACCGCCGGCGAACTCATCAGTGCCTCGGCGGTCGAGGCCGTGGAACCGGCGGTGTGACGACGCAGCAGATCGGCCTCCGACACCACGCCCACCGGCCGACCTTCGTCCACCACCGGCACGGCCGTGATCCCGTATTCGTCGAGGAGCCGGGCGATCTCCTTGAACGGGGTCCCCCGTTGCACGCTCACGGCGGTCGGGGTCATCAGATCGGCCACCCTGCGGTGCCTCATGCGGTACCAGTCCTCTACGGCGAATGCGGAAATTCTCCCTCAAACCCCATTGTCCCGTATCCGCTCCGCGCACCACGATCCGTCCCGCACACCCCTCACGCACCACAGGCCGTGGGGACCAGGCGGTTCTCGTGGGCGTAGACCACGGCCTGGATCCGGTCGCGGAGCTCCAACTTGGCCAGGACCCGCCCCAGGTGCGACTTCACCGTGGCCTCCGCCAGGCGCAGGTCGGCCGCGATCTCGGCATTGGACCGGCCGCGCCCCACTGCGACCAGGACCTCGCGCTCCCGGCGGCTGAGCCGTTCCCACCGCGCGTCCCGGGGCCGGCCGCCGGGGTCGGCCAGGTGCGGACGGAACTCCTCCAACAGGCTTCGGGTGACGCGGGGGGAGAGCACCGCGTCGCCCGCCGCGACGTTGCGGATCGCGCCGAGCAGTTCCTCGGGCCGGGTGTTCTTCAGCAGGAACCCCGAGGCCCCGGCGGCGAGCGCGGCGAAGGCGTACGCGTCCAGGTCGAAGGTGGTCAGGACCAGCACCCGGGTGCGCGGCGAGACCCGGACGACCTCTCGGGTCGCCTCGATCCCGTCCGTCCCCGGCATCCGCACGTCCATCAGGACCACGTCGGGGCGCAGTTCCCGGACGAGCCGGACGGCCTCGGCCCCGTCCGCCGCCTCGCCGACCGGTTCCATGTCGGGCTGGACCTCCAGGATCGTGCCGAAGGCCATCCGGAGGAGCGCCTCGTCGTCGGCGATCAGCACGCGGATGCTCATGCCGTGCTCGCCCCGGCCCCGTCGAGCCGGAGCCGGGTCCGTACGCTCCAGCCTCCGCCGGGTCGGGGGCCGGCCCGCAGGATTCCGCCGTGGACGGCCGCGCGTTCCCGCATGCCGGGGATGCCGTGGCCGGAGGATCCCGAAGCGGAAGGGTCAGCGGTGCCACCGGCACCGGGAGTGGCAGTGGCGGGTGGCGCGGGCCGGGGCCCGGTGTCGGTGATCTCCACGTCGACGCTCCCGGCCGAGCAGGTGACCCGGACCGTCGCGCGGGTACCGGCGGGGGTGTGCTTGAGGGCGTTGGTCAAGGCTTCCTGCACCAGCCGGTAGACGGTGAGTTGCGCCCCGGCCGGCACGTGGGCGTGGCCGCCGCGCACGCCCAAGGCGGTCGGTAGTCCCGCTGCGGCCATCCGGTCGGCCAACGCAGCCAGTCGGTCGAGGCCGGGCGACGGGTGGCGCTCGGACTCCGGCTCGTCGGACCGGAGAACGCCCAACGAGCGTCGCATGTCGGTCAGGGCCTGTCGGCCCGTCTCGGAGATCCGCAGCAGTGCGGCGGTGGTCCGGTCCGGGGACCGGTGCCGCGCGTACACGGCGGCATCGGTCAGCGCGACCATGACGGACAGGTTGTGCGTGACGATGTCGTGCACGTCGCGGGTGATCCTGGCCCGTTCCTCGGCGACGGCCCACCGGGCCCGCTGTTCCTGCTGCTCCTGCCGGAGCGCCAGCCGCTCGGCCCGTTCCCGCGCGGCGTCGAGGCGGTCGCGTCCGGTCCGCACGTTCACCCCGAGGACGGTGGCGGCCACCACCAGGGCCGACAGCGCGACGAAGGGGGCCAGGAAGGCGCCGTCCTGGGCCCAGCGCAGGCAGGCGGCCACGGCTCCGGCCTCCACGACGGCGGCGGCGAGCAGGGTTCCGCGCCGCCCGGTGTGCGCGGCCACGGTGGTGAGGGCGGGCAGCAGGGCCGCGGAGGCCGGGAGCGCCAGGTCCGCGTGCCAGGAGACGAGCGCCGCGGCCGCCACGGCGCCGAACGCGCGGAGCGGGGCCCGGCGCCGCCACAGCAGGGGCAGCGTCAGGGCGGCGGTGAGGGCCGTCGCCGAAGGGAGGAGTCGCGCCGGGTAGGTGGTCACGACGTGGAGCAGGAGCAGCGCGGGCAGTACCGAGTCCCGCACCAGGGGAGGAATCCGGTCCCACGCGCGCACCGTCACACCGTCCGTCGCTCGGACCTGCCGGGAAGTCGTCCGGCCGGTCTCGTGGCAGCGCCTTCGGCACCTGCCCGGGCGGCCCGCCCGGATCGTTCGCAGCCTAGGCCGCCGCCCCGCCGGGCACATGAGCCCCGCGTCGCACGCGCGTCGGTCCGTCGTACGACCACAGGAGGACCCCACCCCCGCCCCCGGTCGCAGTGGGGCAGCCCGGCGTGGGTCCCCGATTGCCACCGCGGTCGCACCGCGACCGGCCCCGGTTGCCCCGTCGGTCGCGGTCGGGAGCGACCCGGGGCCGACGCGAGGACGCCGCCCCGGATCCGAGCATGAGCGGGTGACCGAAACCCTCCCGGGGCTCTTCCTGTCCCTCCCCGAACTCCTCTTCCTCCTGGGCGTCTTGGCCCTGCTGGGGGCCCGTTGGCTCCCGTCGTCCGCCCGCCGGATCGGGACCCTCGCCGCCGGCGCGGTCCTCCTGCCGTCCGCGACCGTGCTCGGGCTCGTGGGGGTCCGGTGGCAGATGCTGCCGGTCCTGGCAGGCGCCGCCATCGCCACGGCCCTCGCCCTCCCGCCCCTGCTGCGCCGCGGCGGGCGCCGACCGGCACGGCGGGCCCCTTGGTGGTGGGCACTGCCGGGATCGTTGGCGTGCGCCGGCCTCGTCGCCTGCGGCCCCGTGGCCGCCTGGGCCTTCCCCGTACCCGCCTTCCCCGAGCCGACGGGCGCTTTCGCGGTCGGCACCCGGGTGGTGCAGTGGACCGATCCGTCGCGCCCCGAGACCTTCACCGCCGACCCGCGGGACCGGCGCACGATCGTGGTCCAACTCTGGTAACCGGCGGGCGACGGCCCCGCGGGCGGCACCCGCACCCGAGCCCGGTACCTGGGGCGTACGGCGGCCGAGGCGCGAACGGTCGCGGCGGCCCTCACCAGCGGGACGGGCCTGCCCGGATTCCTCCTCGACGGCCTGCCGCGGGCCCGCGGCCACGCGACCGTCGATGCCCCGGTGGTTCCCGGGACGGAGCGTTTCCCGGTGGTCCTGTTCTCCCCGGGATCGGGCGGGGCGCGGACCCAGAACACGGCCTGGGCCGAGGAGTTGGCCTCCCACGGCTATGTGGTCGCCGCCCTGGACCACCCGTACGACTCGGCCGCCGTCGGCCTCGCCGACGGCCGCACGATCCGCTCCACGACGGTCTCCTCCGGGGACCGAGCCGAGGACGCGGAACGGGCCGCCGCCTGGACGACCGTCCGGGCCGCCGACCTCCGTTTCGCCCTCACCCGTCTGGAAGCCCTCGACCGTCCCGGAGCCGCCGGGGGCACCGACCCGCCGGCCGGACGCCTGGACACCGATCGCGTGGCCGTGACCGGCCACTCGCTCGGCGGGGCCGCCGCCCTGCGAGCGGCCCGGCTGGACGACCGGTTCGACGCCGTCATCGACCTCGACGGCTACCCGCACGGCCCGAGCACCCCCGCCCTCCGGCAGCCGACCCTCGCCCTCACCCAGGAGTTCACCGCCGACACCGACCCGCGCTACCTCCCCCGACTCACCGAAGTCCTCGGACGCACCACGGCGCGGAGCCACCGGCTCACCATCCCCGGCGCCGGCCACCTCACCTTCACCGACGGCCCGCTCTACCTCCCGCCGGTGCCCTCGCTCGTCGGCACCCTGGGCCGCGCCGAAAGCCCGCGCGTCGTCGCCGCGGCCACCCTCGTCTTCCTCGACGCGACCCTGCGACACCGCCCCGTGGAGCTCACCGAATCCCTACGCGCCTACGGGACGGTCACGACGTACGGCTCGGGAACGGCGGCTTCCCCCCTGACCGGTGGCGCGGCACGGACCGGTCACGGTGTGGCTGACCGATCCGGCCCTGCCCTGGCGGCTCCGGGCCCGCGACGAGCCCCCGGAACGGCCGACACCGTTCCGGGGGCG